>NZ_JBHHMJ010000046.1:0-269 GCF_042136455.1 Stenotrophomonas sp. 3diitr2024 | reverse complement strand
CCACGCCTTGTCCCAGGTCGGCATCATCACCATCGCGGTGAGGAACAGGGCCAGGCCCAGCAGCACCTGGTTGGACGGCGTCTGGCCGGTGCCCAGCGCCTGGCGCAGCAGGCCCAGCACGATGATGATGCGGGTGAACGGATCCTCGGCCAGCGGCCATACGGTCACCAGCACGTTGCGCTCGTCACCCGGCAGGTCGTCGGCCAGGAAGGCGGCCACGGCTTCGACTTTCTTCGGCTGGATGCGGGTCCCCGGGCCCTTGCTTTCGA
>NZ_JBHHMJ010000028.1:0-9307 GCF_042136455.1 Stenotrophomonas sp. 3diitr2024 | reverse complement strand
AGCGGCCGGCACTACCAACGATCGTCCAGGTAGAGCCGGCCGCTGGCCGGCTTTCTCTCAGCCGCGCTCGTGCCAGCCACCACCCAGCACCTTGTACAGGGTGATGCGGTTGGCCTGCTGGGCCAACTGCGCCTGCAACTGGGTCTGCTGCGCGTTGTAGGCAGTACGTCGTGCGTCCAGCAGGGTCACGAAGCTGTCCAGGCCGGCGTCGTAGCGTGCCTGCGACAGGCGGTTGGCCTGTTCGGCCGCTTCCACCAGGCGCTGCTGTGAACTCACCTGTTCATCCAGGCTGACATTCAACGCCAGCGCATCGGCGGTTTCGCGGAAGCCCACCTGGATCGACTTCTCGTACTGCGCCAGTGCGACATCACGATCAGCGTTGGCGACGGCCAGGTTGGCGCGCAGCTTGCCGCCCTGGAAGATCGGCAGGGTGATCTTCGGCAGGAAACTCCATACGCGAGTGCCGCTGTCGAACAGGCTGGACAATTCGCTGGAGCCACTGCCAATGCTGCCGGTCAGCGAGATGCTCGGGAAGAACGCAGCACGTGCCGCGCCGATGTTGGCATTGGCGGCCAGCAGCTGGTGTTCGGCGGCCATGATGTCCGGGCGCTGCAGCAGCACATCGCTGGGCAGGCCGGCCGGCGGAGGCGCCAGTGCCAGCAACTGCGGTTCGATGCTGTCCGGCAGCAGTGCCGGGTCCAGCTGGCCACCGGCCAGCAGGGCCAGCGCGTTGCGGTCCTGGGCCAGCTGGCCGCGCAGGCGCGCGGCGTCGGTACGCGCGGTTTCCACCAGCGTGCGGGTCTGGGTCAGTTCCAGTGCCGAGCTGCCACCGCGCTCGTGGCGGGCCTCGGCCAGGCGCAGCGAATCCTCGTAGGTCCTCAGCGTGGCCTCGGCAATCTTCAGCCGCTGGGCATCGGCACCGTAGGTCAGCCACGCCGTCGCTGTCTCGGCCACCAGGCTCAGCTGCGCGTTGCGACGATTGGCAGCTACGGCAAAGTACTGCTGCAGTGCCGCTTCGCTCAGGTTGCGCACGCGGCCGAACAGGTCCAGCTCGAACTCGGCCACGCCGACACCGGCGGTGAACTGCTCGGTGACGCCAGCGTCGGTGCCTTGGCGCTGCATCTGGCCGGTGACGGCCACGCCGGGCACGCGGTCGGCGCGCTGTACGCGGTACTGGCCGCGCGCGCGTTCAACGTTGAGCACGGCCACGCGCAGGTCGCGGTTGTTCTGCAGCGACTGCTCGATCACCTGCTGCAGGCGCGCATCGGTGAAGAAGTCGCGCCAGCCGACGGCGGCGACATCGGCCACCTGGCCCTGTACAGCCTCGGCCGGCCACTGCGCCGGAATTGCCGGAGCGACGGCGGTGTTCTTCGGCACCAGAGTGGAGCAGCCGGCCAGCGCGAGCGCGGCGGCAATGGAAAGGAACAGGGATGCACTTTTCATGGGAATGACTTCCATCGGTACTGCCGGATGGCAGGAGGCAGTGCCGGCCGGCGGCCGGCACTACCGTTTCGATCACGTCGTGGATTTGCGCTTGAACACGCGCTGCACCACTACGAAGAACAGCGGTACGAAGAACACGCCGAGCACGGTGCCGACGATCATGCCGCCGAGCACGCCGGTGCCGATCGCCTGCTTGGCGCCGGAGCCGGCACCGGTGGAGATCGCCAGCGGTACCACGCCCATGCCGAAGGCCAGCGAGGTCATCACGATCGGGCGCAGGCGGTCGCGCACCGCATGCATGATCGCCTCGATCAGGCCCGCGCCCTTCTCCAGGTTTTCCTTGGCGAACTCGACGATCAGGATCGCGTTCTTGCTGGTCAGGCCTACCGTGGTCAGCATCGCCACCTGGAAATAGATGTCGCGCTCCAGGCCCTTGAAGGTATTGGCCAGCACTGCGCCGAGGATACCCAGCGGGGCCGCCAGCAGCACCGCCGTCGGCACGCTCCAGCTTTCGTACATCGCGGCCAGGCACAGGAACACGATCATCAGCGACAGCGTGTACAGCAACGGCGTCTGCGAGCCCGCCTGACGTTCCTGGTAGGACATCGCCGTCCACTCGATGCCGAAGCCCGCAGGCAGCTGCTTGGCCAGTTGCTCGATCTCGGCCATGGCATCGCCAGAGGCAATACCCGGGGCCGGTTCGCCCTGGATTTCCATCGCCGACACACCGTTGTAGCGCTCCAGGCGCGGCGAACCGTAATCCCAGTGCTTGGTGGCGAACGCGCTGAACGGCACCATCTCGCCCTTGTCGTTCTTCACGGACCAGAGGTCGAAGTCCTCCGGGACCATGCGGAACGGCTGGTCGGCCTGCACGAACACGCGCTTGACGCGGCCACGATCGACGAAATCGTCGATGTACGAGCTGCCCCAGGCAGCGGCCAGCGTGCCGTTGATCTGGTCGATCGACAGCCCCAGCGAGGTCGCCTTGGCCGCGTCGATGTCGATGCGGAACTGCGGCGTGTCTTCCTGGCCGTTCGGGCGCACGTTGGCCAGCTTCTTGCTGCCGGCTGCCAGGCCGAGCAGCTGGTTGCGCGCGGCCACCAGTGCCTCGTGGCCCTGGCCACTGTTGTCCTTGAGGAAGAAGGTGTAGCCCGAGGCGGTACCCAGTTCCGGAATGGCCGGCGGCGGGAAGGCGAAGATGAAAGCATCCTTGATCTGGCCCAGGGCTGCCATCGCACGACCGGTGATCGGCATCACGCCATTGTTGGCGTCACGCTCGCTCCAGTCCTTCAGCTTGACGAACGCCATGCCGGCGTTCTGGCCCATGCCGGCGAAGCTGAAGCCCTGCACGGAGAACACCGAATCCACCGCATCCTTCTCGTTCTGCAGGAAGTGATTCTCCAATGCCGCGATCGATTCCAGCGTGCGCTCCTGGGTGGCGCCGACCGGGGCCTGCACCAGCGCCATCAGCACGCCTTGGTCTTCGTTGGGCAGGAACGAGCTGGGCAGGCGCACGAACAGCACGCCCATCAGCACGAACAGTGCCGCCACGATGCCCATGAAGCGCCACGGACGATGGATGATGCCGCGCACACCACGCTGGTAACTTTCGCTGGTGCGGTCGAAGCCGCGGTTGAAACCGTTGAAGAAGCGACCGGCCAGGCCGCGGTGGGCAACATGATGCTCGCCCTTCTTCAACGGCTTGAGCATGGTCGCGCACAGTGCCGGGGTCAGCACGATCGCCACCAGTACCGACAACGCCATTGCAGAGACAATCGTGGCCGAGAACTGCCGGTAGATCACGCCGGTGGATCCGCTCATGAAGGCCATCGGCACGAACACCGCCGACAGCACCAGGCCGATACCCACCAGCGCACCGGTGATCTGGCCCATCGACTTGCGGGTCGCTTCAAGCGGCGACAGTCCTTCCTCGGACATGATGCGCTCGACGTTCTCCACCACCACGATGGCATCGTCCACCAGCAGGCCGATCGCCAGCACCATCGCGAACATGGTCAGCATGTTCACCGAGAAGCCCAGCATCGCCAGCACGCCGAAGGTACCCAGCAGCACCACCGGCACGGCGATGGTCGGGATCAGGGTGGCACGGAAGTTCTGCAGGAACAGGTACATCACCACGAACACCAGCACGATCGCTTCGAGCAGGGTCTGCACCACGCCCTTGATCGACACGCGCACGAACGGCGTGGTGTCGTACGGGATCTCGGCCTTCAGCCCGGCCGGGAAGAAGCTCTTCATGTCGTCCAGCGCAGCATCCACGCCGGCAGCGGTATCCAGCGCATTGGCGCCGGTGGCCAGGGTGACCGCCAGGCCGCTGGCCGGCTGGCCGTTGTAGCGGGTGACGAAGTCGTAGGACTCGGCACCCAGTTCGACGCGGGCGACATCCCCCAGGCGCAGCTCGGCACCGTCCTGCGCGCCGCGCACGATGATGTTGCGGAACTGTTCCGGGGTCTGCAGGCGCGACTGCGCGTTGATGGTGGCGTTGAGCTGCTGGCCCTTCACCGACGGCGCACCGCCGAGCTGGCCGATCGCCACCTGGGCATTCTGCGCCTTGATCGCCGCAGTCACTTCCGCGACGGACAGGCCATAGGTATGCAGCTTGTTCGGGTCCAGCCAGATGCGCATGGCGTACTTGCCACCGAATACCTGGATGTTGCCCACGCCCGGCACGCGGCTGAGGCGGTCGACGACATTGGAACCGACGTAGTCGGCGATGTCGTTGGCGTCCATGCTGCCGTTCTCGGACACGAACGCGATGACGTTCAGGAAGCCCGAGCTGGACTTGGCCACGTTGATGCCCTGCCGCTGCACTTCCTGCGGCAGCAGCGGCATGGCCAGCTGCAGCTTGTTCTGCACCTGCACCTGGGCGATGTCCGGGTTGGTGCCGCTCTCGAAGGTCAGGGTGATGGTGGCCTGGCCGTTGGACGAGCTGTTGGAGGAGAAGTAGATCAGGCCATCAAGGCCCTTCATGTTCTGCTCGATGATCTGCGTCACCGAGTCTTCGACCACCTTGGCCGATGCACCCGGGTAAGTGGCGCTGATTTCCACCGCCGGCGGTGCGACGTTGGGGTACATCGAGACCGGCAGCTTGAACAGGGCCAGGCCGCCGGCGAGCATGATGATGATGGCGATCACCCACGCGAAGATGGGTCGATCGATGAAAAAGCGTGCCATGGGGTTCTCCGCTTACTTCGCGTCGCCGGCCGGGGCGGCAGGCTGGGCATCGGCCGCCGGCTTGGCCGGTGCGTCGCCCTTTTCGGTGGCCTTGACTGGCATGCCGGGGCCGATCTTCTGCAGGCCTTCGATGATGACCTTGTCACCGGCCTTCAGGCCGTCCTCGACCAGCCACTTGTCGCCGACCGTGCGACTGACCTTGACCGGGCGCACTTCGACCTTGTTGTCCTTGCCGACCACCATCGCCGTGGTGTCGCCCTTCGGATCGCGGGCGATGCCCTGCATCGGCACCAGCACTGCATCACTGCGCACGCCGCCGCCGATCACCGCACGCACGTACATGCCCGGCATCAGCAGGCCGTCCGGGTTGTCCACCTTCACGCGCAGGCCGAAGCTGCCGGTGGTCGGATCGACGCTGACTTCGGAGAACTCCAGCGTACCCTTGTGCTCGAAGGTGCTGCCGTCTTCCATCAGGATGCTGACCGGCAGGGTCTGGTTGTCCTGCAGGCGGCCGGCGGCCAGTTCGCGGCGCAGCTGCAGCAGCTCGGCCGAAGACTGGGTCAGGTCGACATAGATCGGGTCCAGCTGCTGCACGGTAGCCAGTGCATTGGCCTGGCCGGCGCTGACCAGCGCACCCTGGGTGACGCTGGACTTGCCGATGCGGCCGCTGATCGGCGCGGTGATGCGGGCGTATCCCAGGGTGACGTTGGCCGCATCCAACGATGCCTTCGCGGCGCCGACATCCGCCTCGGCCTGCTTCTGCGCGGCCACGGCATTTTCCAGGTCCTGCTGGCTGACCGCATCGACCTTGGCCAGCTCGGTGATGCGCTTGGCGCTCAGCCGGGCGGCGTTGGCGGTGGCCTCGGCGCGGGCCAGCTGGGCGCGGGCACTGTTGGCCTGGGCGCGGTAGCTGGCGTCTTCGATCTGGTACAGCGGCTCGCCGGCCTTGACCATGCCACCTTCGGTGAACAGGCGCTTGGCAACGATGCCATTGACCTGCGGGCGCACTTCGGCGACCAGGTAGGCGTTGGTACGGCCCGGCAGTTCGCGGGTCAGGCCCACGGTCTCGGACTTCAGCGTGACCACAGTGACATCACCCGGGCCCTGCTCGGGGGCCTGGGGTTGGCCGCCGCAGGCAGCCACGGTCGCGGCGATCGCCAGCGACAGTGCAAAGGGTCGGATTCGGCTCAGCAACATGACGGAAAGGCTCTTAGGGGAAGGAATCTCAAATCGCGCTGATACAGGCCGAAAGCGCCAGCAGGCAACGCTCACCAGCGGGGAGTGGTAACCGGACCGGCCTGCCACGCACACGACGGGAATGATGGGAGCGAAATATACATACATGATTGTTTGTTTGTAAACCGGTACAATTCAGCCACGTTTCACCCGCACTCGTACCCATCCATGGCCCGCAAGACCAAAGAGGACACCCAGGCAACCCGGGAAGGCATCCTTGACGCCGCCGAAGCCTGCTTCCATGAACACGGCGTGGCCCGTACCACGCTGGAGATGATCGGTGCCCGCGCCGGCTATACCCGCGGTGCGGTCTACTGGCACTTCAAGAACAAGAGCGAGGTGCTGGCCGCGATCGTCGAACGCGTGCATCTGCCTTTCATGCAGGAGCTGGAGCGCACCTCGACCGACCAGCGCGACACGCCGGTGCACGACCTGCGCGCGGTGATGATCCACTCGTTCATCGAACTGTCCGAGGACGAGCGACTGCGCAAGACCATGGAGATCATGCTGCGCAGCGATGCCTCGGCCGACACCAAGGTGCTGACCGAACTGCAGCAGGCCGGTTTCCGCGATGGACTGGACCGGATGGAACGTGCCCTGCGCCGGGCAAAGGACCTGGGCCAGCTGCGCGAGGGTGCAGACCCGAAGATCGCCGCACGCATGCTGCACGCCACCGTGCTGGGCGTACTGCACGGTGCGATGGTCGAACCGGAACTGATGGACCTCAAGCGCGATGGCATGCTCGCACTGGACATGACCCTGGCCGCCTACGTAAAGGACGGCGTGTTCGTTCCCGGCACCGTGCCCGAGCCGCTGCCCGAGGCATGAGCGGGTTCACTGCCGCCACCGCAGCCCCACTGTGAGGACAGACCCATGATCCTGGACAACGTGGTGTGGGGCTTCATCGGCTGCGGCAGCGTCACCGAGAAGAAGAGCGGCCCCGCCCTGGCCAGCACACCCGGCTCACGGGTGGCGGCGGTCATGCGCCGCAATGCCGCATTGGCCGAAGACTATGCGCGGCGCCACGCGGTGCCACGCTGGTACACGGATGCCGACGCGCTGATCGGCGATCCGGACGTGAACGCGGTGTACGTTGCAACACCGCCCTCCACGCACATGCAGTACGCATTGCAGGCGATTGCGGCGGGCAAGCCGGTCTATATCGAGAAACCCATGGCCCTGGACCTCGCCGAATGCGAGCGCATCCTGGAAGCCAGTGCACGCCGTGGCGTGCCCGTGTTCGTCGCCTACTACCGCCGCGCCCTGCCCCGATTCGCGCAGGTGAAGCAGCTGCTGGACAGCGGCGCGATCGGTACACCGCGCAGCGTTCGCGCCACCCTGCATCGGCCGCATTCGGTGAACGCCGCATCGCCGGACTTCTGGCGGACCAATCCCGCAATCTCCGGCGGCGGGCTGTTCGTCGATCTGGGCTCGCACACCCTGGACCTGCTCGATCATCTACTGGGGCCGCTGAGCGATGTGCGCGGCCTGGCCAGTTCATTGGCCGGCGCTTATGCCGCCGAGGACAGCGTTTCGATGTGCTTCCGCACTGGAGCGGGCGCGCACGGCATCGCGCAATGGAGCTTCTGCGCGTTCCGCCGCCAGGATGAGGTCGAGATCACCGGCGACCGCGGCCAGCTGCGCTTTGCGACCTTCGAGGATGTTCCGGTGGTGCTGGAGACCGGAGCCGGTGTGCAGGCCTTCGACATTCCCAACCCGTCGTCGATCCAGCAACCGTTGATCGCCTCTCTCGTGGATGAACTGCGCGGCAACGGGCACTCGCCCTCGGACGGCATCAGCGCCGCCCGCACCAGTGCGGTGATCGACCAGGTGCTGCAGGCCTACCGCACGCGGCAATCGCGCTGACCGCCAACGCAAAAAGCCGCCTTTCGGCGGCCTTTTCTGTTGCAGCGGATGGCGTCAGGGCCCTCGCCGTGGCGAGGGATCCGACCGGATCGGGCGTTACAGGATGTAGCGGCTCAGGTCCGGGTCCTGCACCAGCTCACCCAGGTGTGCATCGACGTAGGCGCTGTCGATGGCCAGGGTTTCGCCATCGCGGTCCGGTGCCTCGTAGCTGAGCGAATCCAGCAGGCGTTCCAGCACTGTATGCAGGCGTCGGGCACCGATGTTCTCCTGGCGCTCGTTCACCTGGAAGGCGATCTCGGCCAGGCGGTCGATGGCATCGGCGGTGAAGCTGACCTTGACACCTTCAGTGGCCAGCAGCGCTTCGTACTGCTTGGTCAGCGCGGCCTTCGGCTCGGTCAGGATGCGCACGAAGTCATTCTTGCTCAGCGCACCCAGTTCCACGCGGATCGGGAAACGGCCCTGCAGCTCCGGAATCAGGTCGCTGGGCTTGGCCAGGTGGAACGCGCCCGACGCGATGAACAGGATGTGGTCCGTCTTGATCGTGCCGTACTTGGTGGACACATTGGAGCCTTCCACCAGCGGCAGCAGGTCGCGCTGCACGCCTTCGCGGGAGACGTCGCCACCGCCCACGTTGTCACCACGCTTGGCGACCTTGTCGATCTCATCGATGAAGACGATGCCGTGCTGCTCGCACGCCTCGATTGCGGCGGTACGGATGTCATCCTCATTGACCAGCTTGCCCGCTTCTTCCTCGATCAGCAGCGGGCGCGCGGCCTTGATGGTCAGCGTGCGCTTGTGCGCCTTCGCGCCGCCGCCGAGGTTGGCGAACATCGACTTCAGCTGCTGGCCCATTTCCTCCATGCCCGGCGGGGTCATGATGTCCATGCTGACATTGGCCGCCAGGTCGAGCTCGATCTCACGCTCGTCCAGCTCACCGTTGCGCAGCATCTTGCGGAACTTGATGCGGGTCTCGTTGTCCTGCGCCGACGGTTCGTTGCGGGCGACTTCAGGATCGAAACCGATGCCGCCGCTACGACGCGGCAGCAGCGCATCGAGGATGCGGTCTTCGGCGCGTTCTTCGGCCTGGGTACGCACGCGCACCTTGGCCTGTTCGCGATAGAGCTTGACCGCGGTGTCGGCCAGGTCACGGATGATCTGCTCGACGTCCTTGCCGACGTAGCCCACTTCGGTGAAGCGGGTGGCTTCGACCTTCACGAACGGTGCGTTGGCCAGCGTGGCCAGGCGGCGCGCGATCTCGGTCTTGCCGACACCGGTCGGGCCGATCATCAGGATGTTCTTCGGCATCACTTCATTGCGCAGCTCCGCCGGCAGCTGCATGCGACGCCAGCGGTTGCGCAGGGCGATGGCCACCGCGCGCTTGGCGTCGTGCTGGCCCACGATGTGCCTGTCCAGTTCCTGCACGATCTCGCGCGGGGTCATGGTGGCGGAGGAAACTTCGATCTTCGGCATGGATGTGCTCACGGATTCATTGTCGGTAGTGCCGGCCGCTGGCCGGCAACCAGGCACGCGTGCGGGGGACATGAGGTTGCCGGACAGCAGCCGGCAC
>NZ_JBHHMJ010000015.1:0-7974 GCF_042136455.1 Stenotrophomonas sp. 3diitr2024 | reverse complement strand
CCTTGCGCGCCGCGCGAGGGCTCCGACCCCGGTTCGCCCTTTTGGCGGGTTGGGGTCAGAGCCCTTTTCTGGCGAAAAGGGATCTGACCCCGAGGGCTCAGGGCAGCTGCGTGCGCACCCGGGCGAAACGGCGCAGGTCGTGCAACACGCCGCGCTTGTAGACCGCGCAACGCTCCACGCCTTCTTCCTGGAAGCCGTTCTTCTCCAGCACCCGGGCCGAGCCGAGGTTGAAGTCGACCACGGTGGCCTGCAACCTGAACAGGCGCAGCTCATCCATCACCCACGGGGCGAACAGGCCGACCACGCGGGTCATCAGGCCCTGCCCCCAATAGGCCCGGCCCAGCCAGTAACCCAGTTCGGCGGTATGCCCACGCTCGGCCACGCCCTGTTGGGCACCGACGCTGCCGCAGGCCTGGCCGTCGATCTCGATGGCCAGGTTCAGGGTGCCGGGAGGCAGCACGCGGCCGGCGAGGAAAGCCTCGCCATCCCCGCGCGTGTACGGGTAAGGGAAGCGGTCGCGCAGGCCGCGCGATACCTCGGCGTCGTTGGCGTGGCGCAGCAGGGAGTCCAGATCGTTCGGGCGCCAGGGGCGCAGCTGGAAGCCGTCGCCTTGCAGGTCTGGGGTCAGAGCCCTTTCCCTTTGGGAAAGGGATCCGACCCCGCCGGCGTACCGGTCAGGCATGACCGCCTACCGAGGGCGACTCCGCTTCCTGCTTCTCCAGCTCGCGCTTCACCGCTTCCGGCGAACGGGTGTACGGCGCCAGCCGCGCGTAGAACGCCGGCACCACGAACAGCGACAGGAAGGTCGAGAGGGTCACACCGAAGATGATCACGATGCCGATCGTGCCACGGCTGGCCGAACCAGGACCACCGGCGACCACCAGCGGGATCGCGCCGACCACGGTGGCGATCGAGGTCATCAGGATCGGACGCAGGCGCACCATCGCCGACTCGATGATCGCCTCGCGCACGCTGCGCCCATCGTCGCGCAGCTGGTTGGCGAATTCGACGATGAGGATGCCGTTCTTCGCGGCAAGGCCGACCAGCATCACGATGCCGATCTGGCTGAACAGGTTCACCGTACCGCCACTCACCCACAACCCGACCAGCGCGCCGAGCACGCCCAGCGGCACGGTCAGCATGATGGTGAGCGGATGGATGAAGCTCTCGAACTGCGCGGCCAGCACCAGGTACACCACCAGCAGCGCCATCGCGAAGGTCAATAGCACCGCGCCGCCGGCGCTCTGGTACTCGCGCGATTCGCCCTTCCAGTTCACCTGCGCGTACTGCGGCAGCTCTTCCTGGGCTACGTTCTGTGCCCAGGCAATGGCTTCGCCCAGCGGATAACCGGGCGCCAGGCCGGCACTGATGGTGATCGAGCGCAGTCGGTTGAAGCGGTTCAGGGTACCGGCCTCGGCCACTTCACTCAGCGTGACCAGGTTGGACAGCGGCACCAGCTCGCCGGAGTTGGCGCGCACGCGGATCGCGGCCAGGTCGGCCGGGCTGGCACGACCATCGCGACCGGCCTGCACCAGCACGTCGTACTCCTCGCCGTTGTCGACGAAGGTGGTGACGCGACGCGAGCCCATCATGGTTTCCAGCGCCGAACCGATCGCGGTGACCGGCACGCCGAGATCGGCCGCACGCTGGCGGTCAATGTTCACCCGCATCTGCGGCCGGGTTTCCTTGTAATCGGAATCGGGGCCGACCAGGCCGGGATTGTCGGCCATGCGCAGCAGGATGCGGTCGCGCCACTGCGCGATCTCGGCATATTCCGGGCCGCCCAGCACGATCTGGAACGGTTGGCCGCCGCTGCGCACCAGGCCACCACCCACCTGCGTGCGTACGCGCACGCCGCGGATGGTATCCAGTTCCTTCTGCAGTTCGTTGGCGACTTCGGGCGTACCCTCGCTGCGCTGGCGCCACGGCTGCAGGAAGATGCTGACGCGGCCGGTATGCATTTCCTCGCTGGCGCCCCAGCCGCCCGGCACGCGGGGGTTGGCACGCACGATCGGCTTGTCCGGGCCGACATGCGGTGCCAGCAGCGCTTCCACCTGCTGCACCTGCTGCACGGTGTAGTCGTAGCCGGCGCCTTCCGGGCCGTCGATCATGATCTGGAACGAACCACGGTCTTCGGCTGGCGCCAGTTCCGACGGCAGCAGCTTGAGCAGGCCCCAGCTGGCGGCCAGCGCAGCCACCATCACCAGCAGGTAGATCCAGGTGCGGTCGACATGGTGATCGAGAACCCGCCCATAGGCACCCGCAAGGCGTTCCAGGTTGCGGTTGATGAAGCCGTGCAGGCCTCGCGGGGCCTGCCCGGTATGCGGCTTGAGCAGCTTGGAAGCCATCATCGGCGTCAGTGTGAGCGCAACGAACGCGGACAACGCCACGGCAGCGGCCAGCGCCACGGCCAGTTCGCGGAACAGTCGCCCGGTGTTGCCCTCCAGGAAGCCGACCGGCAGGAACACCGCCACCAGCACGGCAGTGGTGGCAATCACCGCGAAGGCGACCTGCGCGGTGCCGCGCTTGGAGGCCACCAGTGGTGGTTCGCCCAGGTCGATGCGGCGCTGCACGTTTTCCACCACCACGATCGCATCGTCCACCACCAGGCCGATGCACAGCACCAGCGCCAGCAGGGTCAGCAGGTTGATCGAGAAGTCGAACGCATACAGCGCGATGAACGCCGCCACCAGGCAGACCGGCACCGTCACTGCCGGAATCAACGCGGCGCGGAAGCTGCCGAGGAACAGCCAGATCACCGCCAGCACCAGGATCATCGCTTCCACCAGGGTGGCGTAGACGCGGTCCACTGCAGCTTCGATGAAGGTGGTGTTGTCGAAGGCGACGAAGATCTGCGTGCCCTTGGGCAGGGTCAGCGCCACCCGCTCGGCCTCAGCGCGCGCAGTGCGTGCCACGTCCAGCGAGTTGGCGGTGGAGGTCTTGACGATGCCCAGGCCGATGCCGGGCTCGCCGTTGCTGCGGTAGTACGCGCGGCGTTCGGCCGAGGCCAGCTCGATCTTCGCCACGTCGCCCATGCGCACCACGTAGCCGTCGCGGCCCTTGCCCAGCGGGATGGTCGCGAAATCCTCGGGCTTGATGTAGTTGCGTTCCACGCGCAGGGTGAAATCGCGGTCGGTCGACTCGATGCGGCCGGCCGGCAGCTCCACGTTCTCGTTGCGCAGTGCGGTTTCCACGTCGCCGGTGGTCAGCCCGCGCGCGGCCAGCTGGTCACGGTCCAGCCAGATCCGCATCGCATAGCGCTGGCGGCCGCCGATGCGGACCTGGGCCACGCCATCGAGGCTGGAGAAACGATCGACCACGTAGCGGTCGGCGTAGTCGCTCAACTCCAGCGTGTCCATGGTCGAGGACACCATGTTGAACCATATGATCGGGTCGGCATCGCTCTCGACCTTGGCAATCTCTGGTGGCCGCGCCTCTTCCGGCATGCGGTCGGCGACGCGGCTGACCGCATCGCGCACGTCGTTGGCCGCCGCTTCGATATCACGGTTGGAGGTGAACTCGATGCTGACCTGCGAGCGGCCGTTGGTGCTGCGCGCGTTGATCGTATCGATGCCTTCGATGCCAGCCAGCGCATCTTCCAGCACCTGGGTGATGCGGCTTTCGATGACCGCCGCCGACGCGCCGGTGTAGTCCACCGACACCGAAACGATCGGAGGGTCGATGGCGGGCAGTTCGCGCAGGGTCAGGCGGGTGAAGGACATCACGCCCAGCACCAGCAGCAACAGGCTCATCACCACGGCGAACACCGGCCGCTGGATGGAGATGTCGGACAGCTTCATCCGCCGTGGCCCTCGGCCGCGACCGGCGCCGGCGCGTCAGCCGGTTTGGCGCCAGAGGCCGGTGCGGCGTCCTTCGCAGCGACCTTCAGGCCCGGGCGCAGCTTGCCGGTGCCATCGACCACGATGCGCTGGCCTGCTTCCAGGCCCTGCCGGATCTCGACCACGCCGGCACGGCGCGCGCCGGTGACCACGTCCACCCGCTCGACGCTGTCGTCGGCCTTGATGCGGTACACGAAGGTATCGCGGCCGACCTGTACCACGGCGATTTCCGGGACCACCAGCGCCGGGCGCTCGGGGCGGAACAGGCGCACGTCCAGCAGCATGCCCGGGCGCAATGCGTGGTCGCCATTGGCGAAATCGGCGCGCACGGTCACCGCACGGGTGGCCGGATCGATGCGCGCATCGATGGTGCTGACCACGCCCTCGAAGGTGCGACCCGGCCAGGCCACGCTGGTGGCACTGACCTTGTCACCAACGCCCAGCGCAGCCAGCTCCACTTCCGGCACCTGGAAATCGACATGCATGTGCTCGATGTCGTCGAGCGTGGCGATGACCGTGGTCGGGGTCAGCAGCGATCCCGGACTGACCTGGCGGATGCCAAGCACACCGGCAAAGGGCGCACGCACGCGGCGGTCGCCAATGTCTGCCTGCATCTGCATCACGCGCGCCTCGGCGGCGTCGCGGATCGACTTCTGCGTATCCAGCGTGGCGCTGGACACCAGCCGCTGGGCGGCCAGTTCGCGCTGGCGCTTGTACAGCTGATCGGCTTCATGGAAAGTGGCCTGCGCCTGCACCAGTGCGGCTTCCTGGGCCTGGCCGCGCAGCGTCACGATCGGCGCACCGGCGGCAATGTGCTGGCCGCTCTCGAAGTGCACTTTCTCGACGATCTCGCTGACTTTGGCAGTGACGCTGATCGACTCGCGCGCCTTGGCCGTGCCCAGTGCCTGAAGGGTGTCGTTCCACTGCGTGGGCTGCACGACCTGCGCGGTGACCGGCACCGCTTCGCCCTGCCGACGTGCGGCGGCCTCCTGTTTGCCTGCGCACCCGGCCAGCACGGCCAGGCTGAGGCCGAGGGCCAGGGTCGAAGCGATACGAGCCAACATGAACGGTCCTGATTGATCCACGGCCGCCGAGTGTAGGCAAGTGCCCATAAAGGCGGTATGTGCCAAGCGTTTACCGGCGTGGAACCTAGGCTGCGATAGCGCCTTGAACCCGTTCCGTGCAAGGCTGCCATGGGCAGTGTCGGCGTGTGTCGGGGTGTATCCAGTGGTGCACCACCGCGGCCGTCATCGTAGAGTCGAACCTGCCCGACCGAGGGCGTCGGGCGGGGACGGATCCTGGCGGGGATCCGGCCCCGTTTTTTTTATGCCCGGCGGATCAATACCGGTAGTTCAACTTCATCCACACGCTACGCCCCGGCTCGTTGATCCGCACCGGGTCGGCCGGGAAGCCGAAGTCGGCGCTGCCGGCCAGGTTCAGGTGCTCGCTGTAGGCGCGGTCGAACAGGTTGTCGACGCCGGCGCTGAGCTGCAGCTGCGAACTGAAACGGTACGCGGCATTGAGCGCGAAGGTGGCAAACCCGGCGCTCGGCCCGAGGTCCTGCGCGACCACGTTGCCCTGTCCATCTGCGACACGATGCTGATGGGTCACCGCGCGCAGCAATGCGCCGGCACTCCAGCGCTGGCCCTCCCAGTTCGCGCTCAGGCGTGCTTCCAACGGCGGCATCTGCGGCAGCGGACGCTGCTGGTCGCGGTTCTCTCCCCAGGCATAGGCCAGCGTGCCGCCCAGCTTCCACTGCTCGGTCAGGCTCACTTCCAACCCGGCCTCGGCACCGGCAATGCGCGCCTCGACGTTGCTGGCCTGGCTCATGCCCATCATGCCGCTGCCGTGGTAGGTGAACAGGATGTAGTCCTGGATCTGCCCGGCATAGGCCGAGACCCAGGCCTGCACGCGCGGTCCCTTGTACTGCAGGCCCACGTCGAGCTGGGTGGTGCGTTCCGGCTGCACGCCAGTGAACGCGTTCACTGCGCCGGCCGGGCCGTGGTTGGGCGAGAACAGCTCCCAGTAGTCGGGCATGCGCTCGCTGTGGCCGAGGCCGGCGTACCAGGTCAGGCCGTCGGCCAGGTCCTGCTCGTAGCGCAGGAAGCCACTGCCGAGCCATTCCTTGCGACGCTCGCCGGCGGTGGGATTGGGCATGTTCCCCATCATCCCGCGGATCGACTGCCGCTCGTCGCGAGCGCTGGCGCGATCGATGCGCAGGCCGCTGATCCAGCGCTGATCGGTGCCGGCGCCGAGGGTCAACTCGGTGAAAACGCCATAGCGGCGGAAGCTGGCATCGGTCTGCCACGCCGCCTGGCGATAGGTGCCCCGGCCCATGCCCATTCGCCCACGATGGCGGCTGTCCTCGCCATCCACACCCGCCACCAGTTGCACGTCCTGCCAGCCCCACTCGGAACTGACCCGGCCGCCCTGGGTACGGCGGTCCACGTTCGACGCCATCGGCATCGGCATCATGCTGTGCGGATTCGGCGTGCGCAGCGTGTAGTTGTCCATCACGTGGTCGGCCTCGTTGTAGTACACGTTGGCCTGCAGCGTGTCCCACGCACCCGGCAGGTTGCGCTTCTCGAAGCGCGCGGCGTAGCTGGTGCGTTCGAACGCGGCACCGTCCATGCCGCGCCCCGCGTAGCGTGCGATCGCATCGCCGGCACCGGCAGAAACTTCCAGCAGCGTATCGGCATCCGGCGTCCAGCCGATCGCCACGTCACCGTTCCACTTGCGCCACTTCGATGGCACCACATCGCCGTGGCCGTCCTTGTAGTCATCGGCTTCGGAACGGTTGCCACTGGCGCGCACATAGCCGGCCGGGTTGCCCAGGGTCAGGTCCAGCACCTGGTCGTTGCGGTTGCGCGAACCGACCAGCGTACTGGCATCGGCACGCAGGCCCGGTTCCTCGAAGCGCGGTGTATCGCGTTCGAAGCGCACGGTGCCGGCCGAGGCACCTGCCCCCCAGCGCACGCTCTGCGGGCCCTTGATGATGGTCAGGCGGTCGAAGCTCTCCGGTGCGATGTAGGACAGCGGGTTGTCCATGCGCGAGGGGCAGGCGCCGATCAGGTTGCCGTCATTGCTGAGGATGTTCAGGCGCGAACCCAACATGCCGCGCAGCACCGGGTCACCGTTGGTGCCGCCGTTGCGGATGGCGGAGAAGCCAGGAACGGTCTTCAGGTAGTCGGCGCCGTCACTGGCAGGGACCGGCTGCCGCGGCAGGCGTGGATCGGTCACCCAGTGCAGTGACGACGAAGGCGCGGCGGCGGTGACCACCAGCGTATCGAGAGTGCGCGCCTCTTCGGCGGGCGCGGCATGGGCGAGCGTTGCAGCCGCGGCCAGGCCAAGGGCAACCGGCAGGCGCACGCAGGCGCCTGCGGGGCGGGAAGTCATTTTCATCGGAACAGCTCCAAGGTACGCACGCGCGCACGGCGCCCGGTCAGGCGTCGTGCGGCAGATTCGACAGGAAAATCAGCGGACGATGGAGGCGCGCGGTGGCCCACGCGCGGCGTGTGCCGGCCAGCGCAGTGCCGGCAGTACCTGCTGCGACCACGGGAATACCAGCCGCGGCCGCCACAGCAGCGGCAACAGCAGCACCAATACCGCCAGCCACGGCAGCAGGCGCATGGCCAGCACGCAGTATTCGCAGGCTTCGCCATGCATGGCGTGAGGATCGGCCGGTGGGGTCGGACTCCGTTGCCCGTGCAGAGGGCTCTGACCCACTGCGGCAGCGTCGTGGTGCATGTGCGCGTGGTCCATGCCTGCCATCGCCGCGTGGTCCATCGGCGGCGCCTGCAGCGCGCGGCTGACCAGTGGCGCAAGCACCATCAGCAGCGTCGCCAGGACGGCGAGCTGCAGCAGGAGGCGCTGCGGGCGGGACAGGCGGGTCACCCCGCTAGTGTAGAGGCGGGTCCAGGGTTGCCCGTGCGACGAACCGTCGCAGGCGTTTGCGACACCCCGTCGCGGGGGTGTTCGGCAGGGCTGCGCCCTGCACCTGCAGAGACCGCGTCCACGGCAAGAGCCCAAGCAACAGCAAAAGCAAAAGCGGTTTCCTGTGGGTAGGCGGGGTGGGTCCGGTTGCGGGGGACGCCGTAAATACGTCCATGCAGGCTCGGCTCACGCCCCCGCAACC
>NZ_JBHHMJ010000570.1:0-3309 GCF_042136455.1 Stenotrophomonas sp. 3diitr2024 | reverse complement strand
CGTGGACAACGGCAGCCGCTAGCGGCTGCCGTTGTCTTCCTGCAGTTCTTTCTTGAACGGGATGTCCGGCGGCGGCCGTGCCACGGCCGGCTGGTCCTGCATGTTGGGGTTGGTCAGGCCACAGCCACCGCCGGCCTGCAGGATCGAAATGACGCAGGAAATCCTCGTATTGGTGCCCGGCAGTGGAATCTCCATCGCCTTGACGCCCTTGCGCACCCATTCGGCCAGCAGCGATTCCTGTGGCACCCAGTACTTGTCGAACGACGTCGGCGTGTAGTCGTACGGCGGACGTTTCAGCCATGTGCCCGATTGCGCGATGCGCTCCTTGCTCCAGCCGTCGTTGGCGCCACCGGGCGCACCTCGCTCGGCGTGGCCGTCGCCGTCCTGGCCCGGCACGCGTACGCTGCCATCGGCATTGAACAGGCCATTGCCCCTGCCGGCGGCACTGGCCTGGCGGGCACCGCCATTGCTGCCGTCGCGGCTGCGGCTGGAAGATCCCCAGTCATCGCCCTTGGCCGGTGTCGCCCAGTTGCCGGGATCGGGGGCCGGGCGCGCTCCTGCGTTTGCCGGTGTGCTGCTGGAGGCTGACGGACGCGTGCTGCTGCTCGTCTGCGCCGCGCGGCCTTGGGCCGCAGCCGCAGGCGTCACGGTGGCACTGCCACTGGAGGATGCCGGTGCCACCGCCGGTGCCGGGGCCACTTCACGCTCCCGCACCTGTACATCACGGCCGGTGGGCGCGCGTACGGCGGGCTCACGCCCGGCCACCGCCGCCATCCGCACCTGCGGATCGGCCACGGCCTGCACTTCACGTTCAAGCACCTGCACGTCCTGCTGTGGCACGCGAACCTGCATTTCTGGGCTGCGCAGCGGTTTGGGCGCGACGGGCGCTTCGACGATGCTGACTTCGCGTTCGCGCACCTGGATATCACGCACCTGAGGTGTGCGCACGGCCAGCTCCGGGGTGCGCACCTGGGCAGGCGCCGGCGGCGCGTGCACCGGCTGCACGCTGCGCTCGCGTACGCTGGGCGTGCTGTCCCGCGGCACGACGCTGACTTCGGTTCGCGGCACGCTGACCGGCGGCACCACGAAATCCGTGCTGGCCTGCGCCACCTCGGTGGCCTGGACCGGCGAAGGCGGCGGCGCGGCAACCGGCGCCGGCTCAGCTTCGGCTGGCGGCGGAGGAACACTGGCGGTCGGCGCGGATGCAGGGGAAGATGCGGCGGCTTCGACAGTCGCCGGGCGCGGGGCAGGAGCTGTGGCGGCACCGGCCTGCTGCCCCGTCGCAACCCGACCTGCCGCAGCGGCCGCAGCGACTTCGGCGCCTGGCTGATCGCCCCCGCCTTCCTGGGTCGCGCGGCCGACGAACTCCACCTGCACGCGCTCGCCCTCGGTGCCCTGTTCGTCTGGCGCAGTGGTGCGGATCACCGCCACCCACAGCAGAAGCATGAAGAACAGCAGGTGCAGCAATGCGCTGATCAGTGCCGAGGTCCAGCGCATCCAGCGCTGGTCACGTGGCGCAGCGTCCCAGTCCTGCCAGAACAGACGGCGCAACGCCTGCCACAGCGACAGCTGCGGCGATTGGCCTGGCCGGGCGGGCAGCGGACGCGGCAGCAATACCGCAATCATTTCGCGGGCGTGCAGCGGTCGCGGCAGCGGCCCCAGCGAGCGCAGCCACAACGCCCAGCCATAAGGCAGGCGCGTGGTCTTCTCAAGGACAGCGCGGGGCTGCTGGCGCGCCAGCAGCAGATCGATGAGTTGCTCGGCCCGGCTCAGAGGCACGCGTCAGCGATCAGGCGACGTTGTCGCGCGGGATGTACGGCGCGTGGCCGCTGTCGTGGTCGGTCGCGTCGCGCACGGCGGTCACGCCCGGCACGCGGCCCATCAGGGTCTTTTCGATGCCCTGCTTGAGCGTCACGTCGGCCATGCCGCAGCCCTGGCAACCACCGCCGAAGCGCAGCAGCACCACGCCGTCGGACGAGACTTCCTGCACGGCCACCTTGCCGCCATGCGAGGCCAGCTGCGGATTGACTTCGTTCTCCACCACCCAGTGCACGCGCTCCACCAGCGAAGCCGCATCACCGGGCGCCTCACCCTTGATGCGCGGCGCCTTGATGGTCAGCTGCTGGGCACCTGCAGCGCCGGCGACGATGTCGATCTCGGCACCGTCGAGCCAGCCAACGCTGCCAGCATCGACATAGAGAGTGAAGCCATCGCAGTCCACCGCCCACTCGTCGCCCAGCAGGTCGGTGGGTTCGGCGAACTCCAGCCGGGCATCGGCGCGCGGAGTACCGGGGTCGACCGCGCTCAGGCGCACGCCCATGCCAGGCACGCCCTCGCGTTCGATCAGCTTGCGGAAATGGGTCTGGGCAGTGTCGGAGATCTGGATCATCAGGCTATTCTAGCCAAGTAAGCGTCAGCCGCTCATTCGGTTTATACACCGTCCGGCGCATTGTTCAGTCAACACGAGGTGGAGATTCCCATGGCCGACCTGATTCCACTGGCCCAGGCCCGTTGCGTGCCACGCAAAGGCAGCGACCACAAGCTCGGCGAAGCCCGGCTGGCCGAACTGCTGCCGCAGGTTCCCGGCTGGGAGCTGAGCGAGGCCGGGCAGGCCCTGACGCGCACCTTCCGCTTCAAGGATTACTACGCCACCATGGCCTTCGTGAACGCGCTGGCCTGGATTGCCCATCACGAGGACCACCATCCGGACCTGGGCGTGCACTACGACCGCGCGGTCGTGCGCTTTTCCACCCACGACGTGGGTGGCCTGAGCGAGAACGACTTCATCTGCGCGGCAAAGACTTCGGCCCTGACGGAGCAACTGCCATGAACGTACGCTTGCTGAGCCTGTCCCTGATCGCTGCGACCGGCCTGGCCGGCTGTGGTTCATCCGAACCGCCGGCACCACCGCCGCCACCGCCGACCGAAGTCGCAGCGGTGAAGACGCCGCCGCCGCAGTACCCGCTTGAACTGGCCTGCATGGGCGTGGGCGGCACCAGTACGTTCAAGGTGACCATCGGCACCGACGGCAAGCCGAGCGAAGTGGCCCTGCTGACTGGCGCCGGCAACCCGCAGCTGGACGAGCTGGCCAAGACTGCCGTGCAGGGCTGGCAGTTCAATGCCGCCACCCGCAACGGCCAGCCGGTGCCGGCCACCATCCAGGTGCCGGTCAGCTTCAACCCGCCGCAGCCGAAGCCGGACCAGTGCTTCGCCATTGAAGAGCGCCTGCGCCGCGGCGGCTGATCGCACGCACCCGACGAGGCCAGCCGGCGCCCGCCTCGCCCTCGCCGCCCCGGCCCTGTCCGGGGC
>NZ_JBHHMJ010000566.1:0-1739 GCF_042136455.1 Stenotrophomonas sp. 3diitr2024 | reverse complement strand
GTCAGAGCCCTCGCCAAGGGCGAGGGCTCTGATCCACGCCATTGCCCGGTGGGTGCGAACCGCGGTTCGCACCACTTTTCCCGCTGCGCTCGCCGGGCATGGCCCGACGCTACAGCATCATTCGTTCGGCGGCGTGGTCGCCTTGGCCTCGCTACCGAAGCTGCCATCCGCTTCCGCCGCCAGGTAGGCGAACACGGTGTACGCGGCCACGTTCTGCGCCAGTGCCTTCGGGTCGATCTTGTCCAGCGTGTCGTCGGCGGTGTGGTGCAGGTGGAAGTAGTCCGAGCCATCCTGCGCCAGCCACGCCCACGCACCGCCCTTGGCGGCCAGTGGGCCGACGTCCGGGCCCGGGCCACCCTTGTCGGCCTGGTACTCGATGCCCAGTGGCTTCATCACTTCGGCAATCTGCTTCGTCGCTTCACGCGAGCCTGCAGGATTCGGCGAACCGGTATTGAAGGCGTAGATGCGGCCTGCGCCGAAATCGCTCTCGGCGGCCAGCTGGTGCAGGGCCACGTCCTTCGCGTGCGCTTCGGCGTAGGCCTTGCCGCCGTACAGGCCCTGTTCCTCGTTGGCGAAGGCGATCACGCGGATGGTGCGCTTCGGTGCCTGCTTGAGCTGGCCGATCAGGTGGCCGGCGGCCATGGTGATGCCCACGCCCGCGCCGTCATCCACCGCGCCGGTGCCCAGGTCCCACGAATCCAGGTGACCGCCGATCACCACCACTTCCTTTGGCAGGCTGCGGCCGGTGATCTCGCCGATCACGTTGTAGGAGGTGGCGGTGCCATCCCAACCGCAATCCAATGCCATCTTCACCGTGGTGCTGCCACGCGCCAGCAGGCGGGCCAGCTGGTCGGCATCGGGCACCGACAGCGCGGCCGACGGCACTGGGGTCAGGCCCTCATCGAAACGGGTGATGCCGGTGTGCGGCACGCGGTGCGAGTCGGTACCGGCCGAGCGCATCAGGAAACCGACCGCGCCCTTGCGGATCGCTTCGGACGGCCCCTTGCTGCGGATCGCACCGCCGCGGCCGTAATCGCGGCCATCGCGGAACGGCAGCATCTGGTAATCGACGAAGGCGATCTTGCCCTTCAGCGAACCCGCCGGTGCGGCCTGCAGCGCGGCCAGGTCGGCGAAGCGCACCACCTCGGCTTCCACGGTGCCGCCTGGGCTGCCGCCCAGCGCAGTGATCTGCAGCGGCTGCGGGTTCCTGCCGGTCACGGCGGCGTGTTCACTGCGCCGCTCCCACTTCGGGAATGTCACCGGCTCCTTCCACACCTTGTCGAAACCGAGGGCCTTGAACTTGGCTTCGGCCCAGGCCACGGCGCGGGCGTCGGCTTCGCTGCCGGCGATGCGCGGACCGATTTCGGTGGTGAGCGACTCGACCACCTTCCAGCCGGTGTCATCGGCCAGCGCCTGGTCGCGCAGCTGTGCGGCGGTGGCCAGCGACGCCGGGGGCAGGGTAGTGGTGTGCGGCGCCGCGAAGGCCGGGGCGGCCAGCAGGGCAAGGGAGGATGCGATGGCAAGGACGCGGCGACGCATGGACAACTCCGGGAAGGGACCTAAGTCTTGGAGCTTAACAGTCGTTCAGCCCGGCGCATGGGCGGGAGGTCATGGCTGGCGCGAACGCTGTTTTCCGCCATGACCGGCAAAGCGAAAGCCCCGCCGGGGCGGGGCTTTCGCCTGCTTCTGTAGAGCCGAGCCAATGCTCGGCTGCCTTTTGCAGATCAGCCGAGCGTGGG
>NZ_JBHHMJ010000548.1:0-4956 GCF_042136455.1 Stenotrophomonas sp. 3diitr2024 | reverse complement strand
TGGCTAAAGCGCCAGGCCGGCCAGTAGAAAAGGGGACGGAGGGGATTAAGTCGTATCAGGCCAGTCAGTGCCGAATGCGACTTAATCCCCTCCGTCCCCTTTTTGCTTGGGGCGGCTGAAACCCAGCATTCACGCCATGTCATGGGAATGCAGGCGCCGCCCGCGTAAGATGGGCGCCCGCAACCCGGTGCCTGTGCCCTTCGCGCGCAACCGCAGTTCGCGTCAAGCACCTTATGTCTACTGCAACCTCCACGCCGCGCTTCAGCAAGGAAGTCGGCGCCACCGGTCTGCTCGCCCTGCCGCTCGTGCTGGGCCATGTGTCCACCGGTCTGATCTCCTTCGTCGACAACGTGATTGCCGGCCACCACGCTACGGCGACCCTTGCCGCAGTCACCATCGGTACGGCGCTGTTGTGGCTGCCGATGCTGATTCCGATCGGCACCCTGATCTCGCTCACCGCCTCGGTGTCGCAGCTGCATGGCGCCGGCCGCGAGCGCGAGATCGGCCCGCTGTTCCGCCAGGCACTGTGGCTGGCGCTGGGGCTGGGGCTGATCATGTTCACCTTCCTCACCGTGGTGCCGCCGCTGCTGCCGGCCTTCGGCATCGCGCCGGACATCGTGCCGGGGGCGACCGCGTTCCTGCATGCGGTGCGCTGGGGTGGCCCGGCGCTGACCCTGTACTTCTGCATGCGTTATCTCAGCGAGGGCATGCACTGGACGCTGCCGACCATGCTGCTCGGCTTCGGTGGCCTGCTGGTGCTGGCACCGATGGGCTACGTGCTGGCCAATGGCAAGCTCGGCTTCCCGGAGTTGGGGGCCGAGGGCCTGGGCATCGCTTCGGCGGTGATGATGTGGCTGCAGGCAACCGCATTCGCCCTGTATCTGTGGCGGACCAAGCGCTTCGCCCATCTGCAGCTGTTCTCGCACTTCGAGGGACCGCGCTGGAAGGCGATCTGGGAGCTGCTGCGCACCGGCCTGCCGATCGGCATCACCGTGCTGATGGAAGGCGGCCTGTTCATCGTCACCGCCTTGCTGATCGGCCGCCTGGGTGCCAATGAAGCGGCGGCACACCAGATCGCGATCAACGTCGCGCAGCTGTGCTTCATGATCCCGATGGGCGTGGCCGAGGCCACCACCGTGCGCGTCGGCCATGCGGTCGGCCGTGGTGACGGCTTCGGCGTACGGCGTGCGGCGTGGGCCGGTTACGCGATCATCATGGGCACGCAGACGTTGTCAGCGGCGGTGCTGCTGTTCGGCCACGATGCCATCGTCGGTGTGTACACCAACGACCTGGCAGTGGCCGGCCTGGCCTCGACCCTGCTGCTGTACGCGGCCACCTTCCAGTTCCCGGACGGCATCCAGGTGCTGTCGGCGGGTGCGCTGCGCGGCCTCAAGGACACCCGCGTGCCGATGTTCATCGCCATGTTCGCGTACTGGGGCCTGGGCATGCCGCTCGGCGCCGGGCTCGGCCTGGGGCTGGGCATGGGCCCGCAGGGCATGTGGATCGGCCTGATCGTCGGCCTGACCGCCGCTGCCATCCTGATGGGCTGGCGCCTGCGCCGCAGCAGCCAGCGCATCGGGCAGTCCGCGCTGTCCTGATCTTCCTGCCTGCCATGCCGACCCATGGCGGGCGATCCCCTGACTTGTGTCCGATGCCGCATCACGCGGCACCGGCTATGCTGGTACCACGGCAAGAAGCCATCCGGAGCGTTCCATGAATCAACCCGTGCCCCCGCTGCCCCCGGCGCGTCGCAACCCCGTCGCCAGTTTCTTCATCGGGCTGTGGGACGTCATGAACTTCACCCGCCGGTTGATCCTCAACCTGGTGTTCTTCGGCCTGCTGTTCCTGCTGCTCGTGATGTTCGTCATCGCCGCCGGCATGGGTGCCGGTGCCAGCAAGTCGCTGCAGGACCGCACGACGCTCGTGATCGCGCCGGAAGGCCGCCTGGTCGAGCAGTTCAGTGCCGATCCGGTCAGCCGCGCACTGGCCAAGGCCGTGGGTGACAACGGTGCCGAAGAGATCCAGCTGCGCGACCTGCTGCGGGTGATCGAGTCGGCCAAGGACGACAAGAAGATCGAGCGCGTGGTGCTGGAGCTGGACAAGCTGCAGCCGTCGGGCTTCGCCTCGCTGCGTGAAGTGGCCGCCGCGCTGCAGGACCTGCGCGCTTCCGGCAAGCAGCTGGTGGCCTACAGCGAGAGCATGGGCCAGTCGCAGTACCTGCTGGCTGCACAGGCCGACGAGGTCTACCTGGACCCGATGGGTTCGGTCGTGCTCGAAGGCCTCGGCCGCTACCGCCAGTACTTCCGCACCGGCCTGCAGGACAAGCTGGGCGTGGACGTGCACCTGTTCAAGGTGGGCGAGTACAAGTCCGCGGCCGAACCGTACGTGCTTGACGCCGCGTCGCCGGCCTCCAAGGAAGCCGACCTGTTCTGGATGAACGATGTGTGGCAGCGCTACCTGGGCGACATCGCCAAGGCGCGCCGCCTGGATCCGGCGCAGCTGGCTGCCGGCATCGACACGCTGCCGGAAGGCATTGCCGCCGCCGGTGGCGACCTGGCCAAGTTCGCGCTGCAGCAGAAGCTGGTGACCGCGCTGAAGACCCGCGAGGAATTCGAGGATCTGATGATCGAGCGCGGCGTGGCCGACGAAGACGCCGACGGTGGTTTCCGCAACGTCGACTTCGGCCGTTACCTGGCCCTGCTCGACGCCCGCCGCAACCCGGTGGACTCGCGTCCGCAGGTGGCCGTGGTGGTGGCTGCCGGCGAGATCAGCGGTGGCGACCTGCCGGCCGGCCGCATCGGCGGCGAGTCGACCTCAGCGCTGTTGCGCGCCGCGCGCGACGACGACAACGTGAAGGCCGTGGTGCTGCGCGTCGATTCGCCCGGCGGTGAGGTGTTCGCCTCCGAGCAGATCCGCCGTGAAGTGGTGGCGCTGCAGGCCGCTGGCAAGCCGGTGGTGGTGTCGATGGGCGACCTGGCTGCCTCCGGTGGCTACTGGATCAGCATGAATGCCGATCGCATCTACGCCGATCCGTCGACCATCACCGGTTCGATCGGCATCTTCGGCATGGTACCGAACTTCAGCCGCGCGCTGGACAAGATCGGCGTGCACACTGACGGTGTCGGCACCACCCGTTTTGCGGGTGCATTCGATGTCACCCGCCCAATGGATCCGGCCGTGGGACAGGTCATCCAGTCGGTGATCAACAAAGGCTACGCCGACTTCACCGGTCGCGTCGCCGACGCGCGCAAGAAGCCGGTCGAGGCCGTGGACGAGGTGGCCCGCGGCCGCGTGTGGAGCGGTGCACAGGCCAAGGAACGCGGCCTGGTCGATGCCTTCGGTGGCCTGAAGGATGCGGTGGCCGATGCGGCCAGCCGCGCCAAGCTGGGCAAGGCCGATGCCTATCGCGTGCGCTACATCGAGAAGGCAGCCACGCCGTTCGCGCAGTTCGTCAGCGGTTTCGCTGGCAGTCGTGCCGGTGCCTGGATGCTGTCCGATTCGGGCATGGCGCGGATGATGCTGGCACGCACGATGCCGGAAGTGGACACTCAGTTGCGCTTCGTCGAGAACGCGGCCCGCGAAAAGGGCAACGGCGCACCGGTGAAGGCGCTGGCGTACTGCTTCTGCGGGTTCTGACCGGCAACGCTATCGAATGAAAACGCCCGGCTCAGGCCGGGCGTTTTCGTTCATGGGGTCGGATTCCTTGGCTTCGCAAAGGGCTCTGACCCCGCCGGTCATTGCGCCGCGTCGGCCTCGGCCTTGCGCTCACGCGCGGCAGCATCATCGACGGTTTTCTGCACGTCCTTGGCGCGGTCCAGCGGCTCGTTGATCGCACGCGACATCGCTCGTGGCACCGGTGGCTTCTCCGGGTTCGGCGTGGGCGGCCGCTGGCAGGCCGCCAGCAGCAGGCTGGCCAGCAGCGACGTGGACAGGATCAGGATGCGCATGGCGGCTCTCCGCGGTGGGCGTATGGGCAAGTGTCGCATCCCCGGCCGAGCGCCGCCGTGAGCGCGTATCCTTGCGGCATCGAAATGCAGTGGGCGCGGCCCCGGAGGACACATGACCCAGCAACGGTGGCGCCTGGACGGCCAGACGGCCCTGATCACCGGCGCCAGCGCCGGCATCGGCCTGGCCATCGCGCATGAATTGGCGGGGCTCGGCGCCGATCTGATGATCGTCGGCCGCGATATCGACATGCTGGAGACCGCGCGCGACGAACTGCTGGATGTGTATCCGCAGCACCAGGTGCATGCGCTGGCCGCGGACGTCTCCGATGACGAGGACCGCCGCCAGATCCTGGACTGGGTGGAAGACCACAGTGATGGCCTGCACATCCTGGTCAACAACGCTGGTGGCAACGTCACCAAGGCAGCCACGGAGTATTCCGAGGACGAGTGGCGCAAGATCTTCGAGACCAACCTGTTCTCGGCCTTCGAGCTGTCGCGCTACGCGCATCCGCTGCTGGCCCGGCACGCGTCGTCCTCGATCGTCAATGTCGGCAGCGTGTCCGGGCTGACCCACGTGCGCAGTGGCGTGGTCTACGGCATGACCAAGGCCGCGATGCACCAGATGACCCGCAACCTGGCCGTCGAGTGGGCCGAGGATGGCATCCGGGTCAACGCGGTGGCGCCCTGGTACATCCGCACGCGGCGCACGTCCGGTCCATTGTCGGACCCGGACTACTACGAGGAAGTGGTCAACCGCACGCCGATGCGCCGCATCGGTGAACCGGAGGAAGTGGCCGCAGCCGTGGGCTTCCTGTGCCTGCCGGCGGCCAGCTATGTCACCGGCGAATGCATCGCAGTGGATGGCGGTTTCCTGCGCTACGGGTTCTGATCATGCGGTGGTAGTGCCGGCCGCTGGCCGGCAACTTCAACGGCAACGTCAAAAGCTGGTTTCCTGTGGGATGCCGGGGCGGTGCGGGTCTGCAGGACACGCCGTAAACCCCTCCTTGGG
>NZ_JBHHMJ010000140.1:0-2478 GCF_042136455.1 Stenotrophomonas sp. 3diitr2024 | reverse complement strand
GCCCGGGCGCGACCGGGAGTGGGCTTCCCAAACAAGAAGGGGCCGGCAATGCCGGCCCCTGCGAATGTCGCGCGCCGTCTCCGGCTCAGTCCGCCCAACGCCCCGCGCCGGTGGACTGCGGCAGCACCTGGGCCGACAGCGGACGGTCATTGGCCAGCAGGTTCACCGCGTCGGCCAGGATCGAGGCCGACTCGCGCAGCAGCGGGTCCGGACGCTTTTCGGCGGCCTTTTCGCGGGCGGCATCCTTGACGATGTCGCGCTCGTTGCCGGTCAGGCCATCATCACTGCTGTCATCGGCCAGCGGGTCCAGGGCCAGGCCCAGCTCCTTGCGCTGCAGCTGGCGTTCCTTGCGCTGGACGTCCTGGCGCTCGCGTTCGGCGCGACGGGTGGCCTCGTTGAGCGAGATGTACTTCTTCGCCGCCTCGGTTCGGAACTGCTGCACGTCCTCGTTCCACCACTGGAATTCCTTGTCGGTGGCGATTCGCGCGTCGTGGCGGGCCTCCAGCTTCGGCAGCAGCGGCGCGAAGTTGCCGTACTGGGTGTGCGGCACGGCGGCGATGCGGGTCCACGGCAGGGCGTTATCGTAGGTGCTCTCGCCGAACTCGGTGGCATCGACGCTGGCCGGGAAGGCCAGGTCCGGCACCACGCCCTTGTGCTGGGTGCTGCTGCCGCTGATGCGGAAGAACTGGGCGATGGTCAGCTTGACCTGGCCGAAGCGCTGGGTCTCGCCACTCGGCCAACGGTCGAGGTCCACGATGTTCTGCACGGTGCCCTTGCCGAAGCTGGTTTCACCGATCACCAGGCCACGACCATAGTCCTGGATCGCACCGGCGAAGATCTCCGAGGCCGAGGCCGAACCGCGGTTGATCAGCACCGCCAGCGGGCCATCCCACGCCACACCCTGGTTGCGGTCGCTGTTGACGGTGACGCGGCCACCGGACTCACGCACCTGCACCACCGGGCCCTGCTCGATGAACAGGCCGGTCAGTTCGATGGCTTCATCCAGCGAACCGCCGCCGTTGTTGCGCAGGTCCAGCACCACGCCGTCCAGCTTGTCGTTCTTGAAACCAGCCAGCAGCTTGGCCACGTCGCGGGTGGCCGAGGCATAGTCGGCGGCGTTGCGGCGGCGGCCTTCGAAATCCTGGTAGAAGGTCGGCAGCTTGATCACACCAATCTTCCGTGCCGGCTCGCCGTTGGCGGCCGGAATGGTCATGGTCTCGCCCTTGGCGGCCTGTTCGGCCAGGCGCACCTTCTGCCGGGTCAGCACCAGGGTGTGGTGCTTGCCATCGGCACCTTCGGCAGCCGGAATGAACTCCAGCTTGACCTGGGTGTCCTTGGCGCCGCGGATCTTGGCCACCACATCGTCGATGCGCCAGCCGATCACGTCCTCGACCTGGCCAGACTTGCCCTGGCCAACGCCGACGATGCGGTCACCCGGCTTCAGCGTGCCGTCCACCGCAGCCGGGCCACCGGCGATGATCTCGCGGATCACCACCACGTCGTCCTGGCGCTGCAGCTGCGCACCGATGCCTTCCAGCGACAGCGACATCGCCTGGTTGAAGTTCTCGGCCGTGCGCGGGGTGAAGTAATCGGTGTGCGGATCAACCGCGCTGGTGTACGAATTCATGAAGAACTGGAAGACGTCTTCGCCCTTCAGCTCATTGACCGACTTCTCCAGCGTCGCGTAGCGCTTGTCCAGCGTCTTGCGGATATCGTCCGGCTTCTTGCCCGCCAGCTTCAGGCGCAGCCAGTCGTTCTTCACCGACTTGCGCCACAGCTCATCCAGCTCGGCGCTGCTGGCCGCCCACGGCACCTTCTTGCGGTCGTATTCGAAGCGCTCGTCGGTGGTGAAGTCCGGCTCCTGCTTGAGCAGCTTGCGCGCAAAGGCCACACGTTCGCCGACACGCTGCTTGTAGACCGCGAACACCTGGAACGCCGGCTCCAGTTCGCCGCCACGAATGGCCGAGGAGATGTTGGCTTCGAAGGGCGCAAAGCGCGCCACGTCGGCCTGGGTGAAGTACTGCTTGGCGCCGTCCAGCGTCTCCAGATAGCGCTTGAACACGTCCTTGGAGGTGGCCTCGTCCAGCGCACGCGGGCGGTAGGCGTAACGACTGTCGGACAACAGGCCATACACCAGCTTGGAGGTGGTCACCTGATCGGCGGTTGCCGCAGCGGGCAATGCAGGCGAGTCGGCCTTGGCCGCCAGCGCCAGCGGCGCGACCAGCGCCAGGGCCATCAGGAATGCGGGGGCTTTGAATTTCATTGACGTGCTCGAAGGCGCCTTGCCAAGGGGGAGACTGCAGGGTGTTCAGACACCCCGACAGTGCCGAAAGTTGCCGGGTTTGTCACCCGGCCGCGCTCGGTGGAAAACCAGCCTAGCGGGGCCGGTGTAGCAAATTGTGAATGCATGTAGAGCCGAGCCCATGCTCGGCTGGCCGGCAGCAAGCAGCCGAGACACCTTCGGCAGCACCGGCTGGC
>NZ_JBHHMJ010000488.1:0-269 GCF_042136455.1 Stenotrophomonas sp. 3diitr2024 | reverse complement strand
GTGGAGCGAGGGCGGCAGTGTGGGTGGGTGGGTGAGTGCTGTCAACCAGATTCTATATAGAAAAGTTTACATTGAGCGGCCGCCATGAATGGGCGCTACGGTGTAAGTTCATTGCTGCATACGGACGCGCGAGTACATGCTCAACCTGCTGCGCCTGCACGAAGGTTTCGGCCTGCGCGATTTCGAGTCGCGTACCGGGCTGCCACGCAGCGTGCTGGACGCACCGCTGGCCGAGGCCGTCCAGCGCGGCTGGCTGGATGTGGCGGCAC
>NZ_JBHHMJ010000467.1:0-389 GCF_042136455.1 Stenotrophomonas sp. 3diitr2024 | reverse complement strand
CGAAGCGCACGATGTCATCCTCGCCGAGGTAGCTGCCGGACTGCACTTCGATCAGTTCCAGCGGCAGCTTGCCCGGGTTGCGCAGGCGGTGGGTCACGCCCAGCGGAATGTAGGTGCTCTGGTTCTCGCTGAGCAGGATCTGCGCGCCGCCGACATGGTCGCTCAGGCGCTGGGCGTGGTAGATCGGGCTCGGCCGGCCCACGTAATGGGCCAGGTCGCGGTCGTAGGCAGCCTGGAATGCCGGGTCCTGACGGGCCTGGATGTCAAGGCGCACCGTGTTGCCGACCACCAGCGCGGCGCCCACGCCGAGCAGCACCGACAGCACCTGCACCAGACGTGCACCGAACGCCAGCCAGGCGTCCAGGCGCTGGCGCCACAGCGCATCGTGC
>NZ_JBHHMJ010000458.1:0-393 GCF_042136455.1 Stenotrophomonas sp. 3diitr2024 | reverse complement strand
CAAGCGCTGGCATCACTGGCTGCTGGCCAGCTACGTGGTGCTGCTGCCGCTGGCCACTGCCTTCTTCGGCCTGCAGCTGGGTTTCACTGCCGGTGCGCACCGCGCGCTGTTCAAGCAGCTCGATCATTTCCAGCCGCACCGCCGTTCTCGCCGGCCGACTGGATGCCCTGGGCGACGCTCGCCTGCAGGTTGGAATTACCGCGCGAGCCGGACAGCGCATCTGCGCGCTGGACGGTCTTCAGCAGTTCGCGGGTGTTGGCGTCGTCGAAGTGGCCGATGCGGATGGCCACGTCGACCGGGTCGCGGAACACGTCGGCCACTTCGTCGGACAGGCGCAGGTGCAGGCGCAGCTGGGGGTGCGCGGCGCGAAAAGCGCTCAGCCAGGGCAGCAGC
>NZ_JBHHMJ010000442.1:0-14359 GCF_042136455.1 Stenotrophomonas sp. 3diitr2024 | reverse complement strand
GGCGAAGGCCGGGCGGCCGTCGAGGAACTGATCCGCCAGCAGCAGCGCACCCCGAAGCCCGCCCTGAAGCCCGCCTTGCGCAATCAACAGGGATTTTCTGGCGGCGACGCAAGGTTCCCACAATGTTGCTGGGTCATCCTGTGCGCATGGCACAGCAGACCCCGCCAACCCGGTTGTTCGGCATCCGAGGCCCAGGACGGCCCCGGCAGGCGCCGTCCGTGGCACCTGTGATCGACCTGCAGGCCGAGTACCACTTCTGGCACGTCTACGAACGCGTGGTCCGCCCGCTACCCGGCGGTGGGCTGCCGCAGGCCTGGCTGGTGTGCCAGAAGGTATATCGCGACCGCTGGCAGCACCCGGAGGACAGCGACGCGGCGGGGCTGTCGCGGGTGCTGTTCGGCGACAACATGACGGCTGGCCGGGCGTCGGAGCTGGCGGAGCTGCACGCGCTGGTCAGCCGTCGGGTGGCGCTGCTGGCGAAGCGGGGACGGTTGCATTCGGCAGCCTGATGCCTGCCCTTGGTGGGGTCGACTGTTAGTCGACCGCTCTTCGCATCTACCTCTCAGAAGGCCGCGCTTCGCGCGAGAGTCGACCAACGGTCGACTCTACCAATAGCCAACCCGACCGTCATTTCTAAGGCTTTCCCCGATCCAACTGCCGATAGCCAATCGCCTCAGCCAGATGCGCCGTGTGGATCGTTTCACAACCCGCCAGATCCGCAATCGTGCGCGCCACGCGCAGAATCCGGTGCATCGCACGTGCGGAAAGCTGCAGACGCTCGATGGCCTGCTCCAGCATGTCCTGATCTGCCTCGCTGAGTCGGGTACAGGCTCGCAGCGCCGCTGGCGGCAGATGCGCATTGAGCCCGCCACGCGCCTGCTGCCGGGCATGGGCGGCTTCCACCCGTGCACGTACCGCAGCACTGGGCTCACCCAGTGGCGTGCTCTCCCGCAGCTCCACGGCATCCATGCGCGTCACACTGATATGCAGGTCGATGCGGTCCAGCAGCGGGCCAGAAACCCGCGCACGGTAGCGGTTGATGCGCTCATCACTGCACAGGCAGCGGTTACTGCGGTCGCCGGCCCAGCCACAGGGGCAGGGATTCATCGCCGCCACCAGCTGGAATCGCGCCGGATACTGCACGCTGCGTGCCGCGCGGGCGATGCGGATGTGGCCGGATTCCAGCGGCTCTCGCAGGGTTTCCAACGCACTGCGGTTCCACTCTGGTAGCTCATCCAGGAACAGCACGCCGTGATGGGCCAGCGAGATCTCGCCGGGGCAGGGCGGATTGCCCCCACCCACCAGCGCCGCCGCACTCGCGCTGTGGTGCGGCGCCCGGAACGGACGCTGTCGCCAGCGCCGCGGATCCAGCCCCTCACCGCTCACTGAGGCAATCGCGGCCAGCTGCAACGCCTCGGTTTCCTCGGTGTCCGGCAACAGGCTGGGCAGGCGTGAGGCCAACAGTGTCTTGCCGCAGCCAGGGCTACCGATCAGCAATAGATGGTGCCCACCGGCGGCCGCCACTTCCAACGCGCGCCGCGCATGCGCTTGCCCGCGCACGTCGGCCAGATCGGGCAGTGGCAACGGTGTCGTGTCCACGCGCTCCACGGACGGCAACAGGCGCGGATTGCCCAACCCGGCGCAGCACTCCAGCAGCGTGCGCGCCACACGTACATCGGCGTGCTCGGCCAACGCGGCCTCTGCGGCATTGCCCGGCGGCACCACCAGGATGCGCCCAGCGTCAGCCGCTGCAATCGCAGCGGGCAGCGCGCCCGCCACCGGCCGCAGCTCGCCGGTCAGGCCAAGCTCACCCAGGAACTCGTATTGCAGCAGCGACTGCGGATCGATCTGGCCACTGGCTGCCAGAATGCCCAACGCGATGGCCAGGTCGTAACGCCCGCCTTCCTTGGGCAGGTCAGCGGGCGCGAGGTTGAGCGTGATGCGTCGCTGCGGAAAGTCGAAGCGCGCGCAAAGAAGGGCGGCACGCACGCGCTCACGGGATTCACGCACGCTGGTCTCGGCCAGGCCGACAATCTGGGTGGCAGGCAGGCCACCGGAGAGATGCACTTCCACCCGCACCAGCGGGGCATCGACCCCGGCGCGGGCACGGCTGTGGACCAGCGCCAGGCTCATGTGTGGATTCCTGCAGAGGGACGCTCGATGGTGCTGCAGGTAATCTGCGTGGGACTATCGGGAATTGCTGGTGCGGATACTAGGGGGATTCCGGCCGATGGTTGGAGCGTGTCTTCTTCCTCTGCGGACACGGGTCTCTGCCATCAAGTGAAGGATCGACGCTAACGCTGTGCTACTCCAATGAGGGGCGTCGGTTTCACATGCCGCGCACTTCCTAGCGCCACGCCAATTTCACTTGGGGAATCCAGGTGCCCTACCTGCGGATGCTTCTGAAAGATCAGCGTGGCAACAACCAGCGCTTGATTCACGTCAACACGCACGGGTCTCAGTGTGGCTTCCCCAGCCATCAGGGGCTGTGATATGAAGACGGGATCTTGCTGTAGGCTCTTTCAATGGGATTGGAAGGATGGAAAAGTTCGAGGAGATCGATCACCGTGTTTTCCTCTTTCCTTGGGGCTTGGCGAAGCGCTTTCCTAAACGGGCCCCCATGGGGACCTGGCTCAGTTGCATACCACTGATGAGCTTGGCGTTGGCGCCATCGGCAAGCGCCGAGACGGTCACCTACATTCATACTGATGCGCTTGGTTCGGTGGTTGCCGAGACCGACGCCAATGGCAACGTGGTCAAGCGCTATGACTACGAACCCTATGGGGCCGTTGTTGGTGGGCAGGTTGCGGATGGACCTGGATATACGGGACACGTGAGCGACGCTGCCACTGGGCTGAGCTACATGCAGCAGCGCTACTATGATCCCCACTTGGGACTCTTCCTCTCGGTGGATCCGATCTCCACGCATTCAAGTCCGAAACACTTCAATCGCTACAGCTACGCTTACGGCAATCCCTACTCCTTCACCGATCCGGACGGAAGGGTCCCGGTAATGCCATTCATCTACGGTGCCGTCCTGGGCGGCCTCGCAGACATCGCGGTCCAGAAAGCCATGAATCCGGATAAGCCTATCGACAAAGTGGAGGCTGGCATTGCGGCTGCGGTTGGCTCTGTCTCCGGAGGCGCCGGTGGAGTAGCCGTTGCGGCAGTCGGATCTGGCACGATTTCGGTAGGGCGTGCAGTTGCTATACAGACCGTGGTCAATGCGGTGGCAGGCGGTGCCGGCTCCGCCGCAGAGAGCGCAATCAAAGGGCAGCCCATCACGGCGGAGGGCGTCGCTTCAAACGCGATTGGCAGTGCAGCGGGTGGATTGGCAGCCTCCGGGGTTGGCGTTGCCATGGGTGATTTCGCAGGGCCAGCTGCACGGGGATCACTCCAACGGCTGAGTCAATCCCGCGGCCCAGGTGGACCGAACATGGCAACTGCCACTGCGTCAACCGGAACTGCCATTCCCAGGCAATCGGCGCTCCAGGGTGCGGCGTCCCAAGCGGGCCAGGGCCTGGCGGGAGCAGGGGCGACTATCGTACAGAAGGACTTGGAGAAGAAGAAATGAGTCCCTTGTTGAAAGGCTTCATAGGCACTCAGCTTCTCGCTGCGGTCTTTGGCGTTTCGTACTTCGCAGTTCTCACGTACCGCAATTACCCGGACGCTATGCACACGGGATTGCGTATTTGGGGCTACTTCGCGGTGATCTTTCTATTCCTTCAACTGTTTCTTGCGCTGAAGCAGTGGTGGGAAAATTCGCGTCGAAGGCGATAGGCGTGCACCGTTACGGGATTTCGTTTGCACCAAAGAACAAGTCGGCCAATGGGCGGCCTGTGCTCTTTGCGGGGAGGTTTACCGGCGCGCAAGTGAAAGCATGCCAATCTCCACATCGGCTGCTGGAAAAACTGCGTTCACTTCAAGTCCCTCGCGGCTTGCGAGTACTGATGGCCCTCTCGCTCGCCATGGGCCTGCCGGGGTGCGGGGATGAGGTGGAGAGTTCAACGTATCCCATTGGTCAGACGGGAGAGACGTGCACCGCCTACAAGGGCTTTGACCGCCACCCTCCAGAAGTAGTTATAGCCGAGCTTGCCAAGCGAGGGTTGGATAGCCGCCGATTGGTGCATAGGACAGTCTGCGGCCCGATCACCAGTTGGGACATTCTGCCCGCAGGGGCGTCGATCGATCGGATACCTCCGCCAGACGCATATGTAAACGTCCACCTGCTGGAAGACGGCTCGGTTTCCATCAGTACAGACCGCCCCTGACGTTGGCGCCGCCCTTGATAATCGAGCATCGGGCGGCCCATTGCTGTGCAGATGCAGCGCCACTATAGGCGTCAGGCTACGAAGCCACGTCAGCGCTGAAGTCGTTGCTGGGATCGGGCTGGCGGATGCCTGGCGCCCCAAACAGACACCGCTGCTCATCCAGCACCAACCCATTGAAGCGCCCAAACCGCGCCTCAACCCACGAAGGCCCCGCGCTTTCCACCAACAACCTTCCCCGGCTCTGGTGCAGATCCAGCCAACGCTCGAAGCTGACACGCAGCCGTTCGATATCCGGCGCCCGCCAGCGGGCATCGGCAGGCATGCGGATCAGCACGCGCGAGGGCGCATTCTCCACCTCCATCACCAGCACGCCCTTGCATCGGATCTCGAAGGACGTTGCTCTGGCATGGCGTGTATGCAGTTCAAAGCCCTCGTGGGCCTTCGCGCTCACGAAGCCGAGTGCATCACTGTGCAGCAGGCGGTAATCGCCCGGCTGCAGCTTCTGGTAGGCCCACACCTGATCGCCCGCAGGCTCGGGCCACTCCACCCACATCGCGCCGATCACTGCGATGCACACCACCGCAGCGGCCACGCCCTGCATCTTCATTCGCCACCCCGCACACAGGCAGAAAGGTCCGCGCCATAAGCGCGCTCAGTCCTTGGGGCGCATCCGCTCGTGGATGAAGGCGGTCAGCGCCAGGTCGGCCATCACCAGCCCCTCCATCACCCGGTCGCCCACGTACTGCTCCGGCTCGCCGTTCTGGCGCGTGCGCTCGGCCGCCAGCAGGATCTCCTGCACAATGCGCTGGCCGGTAAGTGCGCAGTCGGCGTCGGACAACGCCATCTGCCGGCTGCGTAGATGGTGCCGCTCGGGCCAGGGCTGGCCGTCGGCCGCAGCGCCCGCACCGATGGCGTGCAGGATGGCGATGAGGCTGTTGGGGTCCAGCGCAGGCGCCGGTGACGGCGCTTCCTGGATCGGGCGCGGGGGAGGGGAGTGTGGTGTGGTCATGGCGGGCTCCGTGCATGCAGGCGGACGCCGCCACCGATAAAGGTGGCGGGCAGAGCGTGGCTCGAAAACCGGATGTTGGGAACCGGCGGGTACAAGACCCCCACGCCCCGCCCGCCATAGCCGGCAGACGGATTGCCAGCCGGCACCACGCGCGGTGGTGCCGGCTGGCAAGCGCAAACTACTTCCCAACAAAACGGGCTTTCGAGTCCCGACCACCGATGCACGGTGGCGTAGTAACGATTACCTGCTGTTGTTCGGAATGCCAACGGGTAGGGGTCAATGCCGCCAAAACCCGAGACGTTTTTGGCATTGTCGCATAGCACCGGAAGCGGCGAGAGCCTTGGCGTGCCAAGCGGAACTGCACTTCTGGAACGGAGTCGGCAGAACCTTCGGCCAGAGATGCCAGGCGCGGCAAATGCGACAGCACTCGTCCATGGGACATGCGTGATCGCTCATGCAACCGAACCGCTGCGACACCGGCTGGATGGTTTAAATGACTTCCTGCCTATTGAACCTACCGAGTGCCGCGCGCAATCTGACTACCGCTGTAGTCAATCAAGGCGGTCCTGCCGACAGCAGCAAGGTTCTGCAGCGTTCGACTGGATTCCACCCACTGGCGCAGGCCAAACAAGGACCACTGTACGTGTCACGCCGCAGCCGACTGCTTCTCTGCGCGGGTCTGATCCCGCTTCCGTGGTTCCTGTTCTGGACCAGCGTTGCCGCCGTGTTCGCGCCGGGCTACAACCCACTTGCACAGCACGCCAGCGAGTTGCTGCAGGCGCCAACGCTTGCAAGCATCTGCGGCAGGATCGCGGCTATCGGCTCCGGTATGGGCTTCGTGGCGTTCTCCATCGGGGTATGGCGGGAGTCCGGCCGCCGGATTGCCGTAGGCGCAATCTGCTGGTTGGTCTTTGGCATTTCCATGCTGACCAACGGGCTCTGGCCCATGGGCCATCCGATGCACGGCTTCTACACCATCGGTATCGCAAACATCATTGCACCGGCGATGTCGCACATCGAATTGAGCGCGTGGTCTGCCAACCGAAGGGCATACGCCGTGACCGCTATGGTGAGCATCGCGGGCATCGTCTATCTCTGGTTGAACGTGGTGGGGGCGGATCCGGAGGGCTACCGGGGTCTGACCCAGCGCGTGTTCTCGTCGATCAACTCGCTGTGGCCATTCTTGGTTGCGCTGTATCTGCTGCGAAGGGATTCAAGCGCGCTGAAGGCGGAGCCGGCGCATTGATGGAAGGGTATGTTGCACTTGGGCGATGATTGAGCGTGCGGAGTTGAGAGCAAGATGAGAATTTTTCGCCGCCAGCTGATCTACGTCCAAGTGCGCCAGGACCATTTTATTGCGCGCTTGGTCGGTGGAGACAGGACCATCCGTCGCCAGTGTCATGCCCTTGGCAATCGCGCGGGTCCTATCAAGGACTTTTCGAATATCCGGCCCCTGCTCAAGGCGATCTTCTCGGAACTCATGCCCGGGTTCTCTTTCGTCAAGCCGTGGGGGATTCTGCACTTTGATCCGGTTGAGTACCCGGTTACGAAGGAGGAACTGGCGGGGTTCCAGAAGGCTGCCATGCAAAGCGGCGCGAGCTTCTGCTTTCTCTCCACGTGGGAGCAGCGGCATGAAGACAAGGATCTGTTGGAGATGTTCAAGTAGGGTTCGGCCCGATACTTCGTTCTAGGCCACGCAGATTCTTGGGCCGGTTCGAAGCACTGCGAGAGTCCGCTCTTGACCGAAAGCGGACACTGGGCCAGCTTCCGACCTAAGCGGTGCCGATCTCCACATTCGACAATCAGGCGGCCTCCGCCGGAGGGCTCGTTCCTACCGTTTGGAGGGGGGCGGCAGTGAAGCATGTGCTTGTTAGCCGGACCCAGCCGCTCTAAGATCGATCAGTATCAAGGAGAAAGCCCGCATACGGTGATTTGTGGATACGTCGCAGGGCAGGACTCACGGGTCCGTCTACTAGGTAGTTAGACTGCTAAGGATTGCTCAGTGAACTCTTTGGTCTTTGCTTTTAAAATTGAGTTTTTCGTGGCAGCGCTATGTGCATCTGTAATTTTTTACATGCAGGTTCGTGGCTATCGCAAGCACAGGAAGCAGTTCTTCGTCACGTTGGCAATCTCAACTTTATTTGCGGTAGCCGCCACCCTTATGAGGGCGCTCCCATACTTTCTTCAGATGTCTGAAAGCCAATCGGTCATGGTGTACTGGCTATCTGTCCCGCTAGCTATTCTTGCCACCGCACTTGCCACATGGGGAAGCGTCCAGTTCTTTCATGCATTCGATGCTAAATAGCAGGCTGGCATCGCCGTCTAACAGATTTTTCAAACCGACGCAGCTTCGCGGCGCGACTTAATTCTCATGCGCAGTGGGGTCAGCTTTTGCTTTCTCTCCACGTGGGAGCAGCGGCATGACGACAAGGACTTGTTGGACATGTTCAAGTAGGGACCGGCCCGCTCTTCGTTTGAGCCCAAGCCGATTCCCGCGGTTCGGCCTATTCTGAAGCTGCTGTCGTCCGGTTCCGGCCGTAATCTGACATCAACGATGCCTACGCACTGGATTCCAATGGCCGCATTCGATCATTCCCTGGTAACCCTCCGATTCTTCGGGGACGACCTCCTGCCCGAAGAAGTCAGTGCCTTGCTCGGGGCGACCCCGACCGCTTCGCATCACAAGGGCCAGGAACTCAGAGGCAACCAATCAGGCACCGTGCGTATCGCCAGGACTGGCAGCTGGCAACTTGATGCGGAGCGTCGTGAGCCTGAAGATCTGGACGCTCAGATCTTCGAGATCCTCGATCAGCTCACCGGCGATCTCGCCGTATGGCAGTCTCTGGCACGCTTCCGACCTGATCTGTTCTGCGGTCTTTTCATGGGCAGCAGCAACGGTGGTGTCTCGCTTTCGCCTCGCGCGCTGCTCGCCTTGGGTGAGCGCGGCATCGAGCTCGGGCTGGACATCTATGAAGCCGAAGAAGAAGTGCGCAACGCCCAGCGCCAGCAGGCCATCAATTGATGATCTCCCCACTCCCCGAAGCAACAAACGCCTTCAACTGCCGAATGAACTCCGCGTCGTAGAGCTCCCACTCCACAATCTCTCCCACAACCCGCAACGGCTGCGCACTCCGATACGACCGCGTCGGGTTCCCGGGAAACTTCTTGTTGGTCACATTCGGATCGTCTTCAAACGGTCCAGTCGGCTCTACCACATACACGCGCGGTCGCCCTTCGCCCCGGGCCATCTCCGCAGCCAGCCCGGCGCCCTTGGCAATCGTGGTGAAGTAGATGTGGTTCATCACCACACTGTCGCGATAGTTGGAGCGGAAGCCCGCACTCAGCAACTCGCCCATCGCCAGATCAGCGCGGGTGCCGTGATAGAACGGCCCGGCGACCTGGTCGCAGGTGTCATGCGAAACGGGTGTCCATTCGGTGTCCTGCGCCATCGGCACTGCCCCTGCGTGTCCTGCCGGATCGACAGGCCGGCGAGTCTAGGGCGCCCGGTGGGCCTTGCTGCAAGGCCCCATCCGGGAAATAATCTGTAAACGGGAGGCGCGGTGCGCCTCCTTTTTTTTCATTCTGCGGCGCCGCGCCCTTCCAGCTCGCGCACGGCGGTTTCCAGTGCGTCCAGCTTCTGTCGGGTCTTCAGCAGCACGGCGCGCTGCACTTCGAACTCTTCGCGGGTGACCAGGTCCAGCTTGGCCAGGCCGGCCTGCAGTGCGCTCTTGAAGGTGGCCTGCAGTTCCTCGCGCGATTCGCGCAGGCCCGGCGGCACCAGGTCGCTGAGGCGACGGGCGAGGTCATCGATTTGATTCAGGTCGATCATGAGGTGCTCCGTGGGGGGGGCCGTGCATCCGGCGCGGGCAGGCCATTCGGGCACAAGGATACTGCTGGCACCCACTGCCCGGACAGGCCGCAGCGGCTTCGCACGGGCAGCGTTCAGGCGCTATCCTCCACGCCGGAAGACAGGAGATAGACGATGAAGATGGTCATGGCGGTGATCAAGCCGTTCAAGCTCGACGACGTGCGCGAAGCGCTGGCCGAGCGTGGGGTTACCGGGATCACGGTGACGGAAGTGAAGGGCTTTGGTCGCCAGAAGGGCCATACCGAGCTGTACCGCGGCGCGGAGTATGTGGTCGATTTCCTGCCGAAGGTGAAGCTGGAAGTGGCGGTGACCGATGACCAGGTGGAGGCGGTGGTTGAGGCCATCGTGAAGGCCGCCGGCACCGGCAAGATCGGTGACGGCAAGGTGTTCGTGTACGACCTGGGCAGCGTGGTGCGTATTCGTACCGGTGAACTGGACGCGGACGCGTTGTAAGTAGGGGTGGGGGCGGCCGACTGCAGCGCGGGGGGGGGGCTGGACCGCTGCGCAGTCTGGGCGACGGGATGCTTGACCCCTTTGTTGTTGAGTCGAGCAAGCTCGAGTCTACAGCCGGGATCGGGCGGCGCGAACACCCGTATGCGATGAAGAGCCCTCCCGGTGTGATCAGCCCGGCGGAATGAGGGGTGACGACCGCCACTCCGGCAGACCGAGCGCACGGCGGGTGCGCGTCACGATGGCGGCGATCTCTGCCTCGAAGCCGCCATCAGGTTGCAGCAGCGGCATGAGTTCGGCACAGCGTTGCTTCAGCACATCGACCCATGGCGCTGGGTGGGTCTCCGTAGCGGCCAGTGCGAAGTGCCTGCGACCCTCGTCGTAAGCGCCCGCCAGCCCGGCGGTGATGCCGGCATGGATGTGTTCGCGGATGCCCGGATTGGGGTGACGGCTCATTAATGTACGCACGTGCCCCGGGGTGGGAAAGCGATCACGCAGGGCCAGTACCTCGGCTGCGGCCTGCTTGGCCAGTGCCTGCGCGACCGAGGCAAAGCTCACGGCATCGGTGAAGCGCTCGAATCCGGCGACGCGGCCGCCCTCATCGAAGGACAGGTAGTCCTTTTCTTCCCAGAGCCAGCAGGCGCCGACATTGAGATAGCTGCCCCTGTCCCATGCCGAAGGCTGGAATTCGACCACCCCGACCCACCAGCCCTGGTCGTCAAGCCAAGTGCGCGAACGGCCTTTCTGCACGCAGCCCAAGGGGCGCAGTATGGATCTTGCGGCTGCAGTCAGCAGGTGGGTGTGTTCAGGTGTCGGCATCCCCAGCGTCCTTGCGAGTGGCGTGCCGACGAGTATCGCAGAGCACATCGGGCGTGTGGCCCGGGGCAAATGCAGGGGCAAACAGAAGTCGCGCAAGCAATGCAGGGCGAACAGCGCTTACCGGCGCTTCGCCCACTTGTAGAACCGCTTCCAGCCCTGCCGCACCGCGGCCACCCAGCCCGGGTCGGCCACCAGCGCAGCCTGCGCGGCACTCGGAGCCTGGCCGGTTACGCGCTGGCGGATCTTCAGCAGGTTCTTCATGTCGCTGCGGCGCATCTGCCGGCTCAGTGGATTGCGGCGCAGCCAGCGCGGGGCGCGCCAGGCGGAGGTGAAGTCCAGCAGCACCGGCACGCCGCCGCTGACCACCACGTTGGTGCCATGCAGGTCGTTGTGGGTGATGCCGGCGGCGTGCAGGCGGCTGAGCGCGTGCTGCAGCTGCTCGAACACTTCATTGCCCACGGCCTGCGCGGTGCTCAGGGTCTGGCCCGGGATGAACTCCATGCCCAGTGCCAGGCCACCGAGGGTGCCGAGCAGCGCGGGGGCATGCTTCCAGCCGCCGAGGCGCTGCAGCATGCGGGCTTCCCGGCGCACCATCAGTCGCGCGATCAGCGAAACGGGAGTGCCGCGGTAGCGGGAATAGTCCTTGATGACCGCCTCGCGCCCGTCCAGGCAGGTGCGGTAGACGTCGGGGGCCAGGAAACGCTCGCCGCGCTTGAGCAGCAGCGGGGAGGCGGCGTCATCGCCGCAGGAGGAGGGGGGCAGGGCAGGAAGATGCATGTCGGGGTCTCGGACGACCCGGTGGGTGGCGCAAAGCGTCAAGCGAACCGGTGTTACAGGAAGTTACTAAGTTTTCGTTAATTTTAGTACTCGCCAGTTCGCTATTCCACGACTTGTCGGAGAAATGTCGGGGCCGTGGCTGGAACAGTTCGTCGCGCAGAATCGGACAATTCTGTCTCACTTATTCCAGTTGGCCTTTAGTATCAACCGCTTGCGCGCTCAGCCCTGCGCCTCGTCCACAATCGGCTGAACGCGGCGCACGGGCAACTTGACCCCGGCGCACGGCCTGCCGACCATAAGCTGTTAACCCGCGACATCGGCGGCCGCCCCCCTCCGGCACGTCCCCGTCCCCTGCCGCGTTCCCCATCGGTGCTGGCCGCCTGGCCGTGCATCGCCCCGTTTCCCGTTCCGGCCGCGGCTGGAGGAAAGTGCTTTGATCATCAAAATCGTCATTGCAGCGCTGTTCGTAGCCTGCGTGCTGTACATCCACTTCCGTGGCAAGGTCCGCGCGCGCTGGTCGCGCCAGCTGCTGGACCACTCCAGTTTCATGGCCCCGATCAACGTGGTCATGTACATGTTCTCGAAGGTGCCGACCACGCCGTTCCTGGACCCGGGCAAGGAGTTCCCGCAGCTGGAGCCGCTGCGCCAGAACTGGCAGATGATCCGCGACGAGGCGCTGGCGCTGCGCGACGCGCAGAAGATCGCCGCCTCCAGCACGTTCAACGATGCCGGCTTCAATTCGTTCTTCCGTCGTGGCTGGAAGCGCTTCTACCTGAAGTGGTACGGCCCGTCGCACCCGTCGGCGAAGACGCTGTGCCCGAAGACCACGGCGCTGATCGAGTCGATCCCGGATGTGCGTGCGGCGATGTTCGCGCAGCTGCCGCCGGGCAGTGAGCTGCGCCCGCACCGCGACCCGTTCGCCGGCTCGCTGCGCCTGCACCTGGGCCTGAGCACGCCCAACGACGATGCCTGCTACATCGAAGTGGACGGCATCAAGAAGAGCTGGCGCGACGGTGAGTGGATGATGTTCGATGAGACCTACATCCACCATGCACACAACGAGACGCAGCAGGACCGCGTAATCCTGTTCTGCGACATCGCCCGCCCGCTGCGCTTCGGCTTGCCGGGGCTGTTCAACCGCGCGGTGGCGGCCACGCTGCTGGCCGGCGGCGCCTCGCCGAACCTGCCGGGTGACCCGACCGGTGGCGTCAACAAGGCATTCGGCAGCGTCTACAAGGTGCGCCTGAAGGCCAAGGCACTGCGCGAGCGCAGCGTGGTGGCCTACCAGCTGATCAAGTGGGGCCTGGTGGTGGCGGTGATCGCCGGTATCTGGGCGCTTTGATCGTTACATGAGGTTGCCGGCCAGCGGCCGGCACTACCGGAACATGAAAAAACCCGCGCTGTCGCCAGCGCGGGTTTTTCTTTTGCCTTGGTGGGTGCCGACCGTTGGTCGGCACGCCTTACTTCAGTGCAGCCTGCACGAACGGCGGGGTCACCAGCACGCCGGTGTGCAGCGCGGCGGTGTAGTACAGGGTGTTGAAGGTCTTGGCGGCCGAGTCGGCCTGGCGGAAGTCGAAGCTGCTGTCGCCCTTGCGCGCCATGGTCACGCTCCACCAGCCGGTGGGGTAGCACGGCTGCGGGAACGGCAGGGTCTTGAACGAACCGAAGCCGGCCTTGCCCATCTCGGTGCGCATTTCGTTGATCAGCTCCAGCTGCATCAGCGGCGACTCGGACTGCTGCACCAGGATGCCGTCGTCCTTCAGGGCCTTGAAGCAGCTCTCGTAGAAGGCCTTGTTGAACAGGCCCTCACCCGGGCCGACCGGGTCGGTCGAATCGACGATCACCACGTCCACGCTGCCGGCCGGGCAGTTGGCCATGTAGGCCACGCCGTCGTCGAACAGCAGCTCGGCGCGGGCGTCGTCGTTGGAGTCGCACAGTTCCGGGAAGTGCTTGCGCGCCATCACGGTGACCTGCTCGTCGATATCGCACTGGGTCACGCTCTCCACGCCCTTGTGCTTGAGCACTTCGCGCAGGGTGCCGCAGTCGCCGCCACCGATGATCACCACGCGCTTGGGCGCGGCGTGGGTGAACAGCACCGGGTGGCTGATCATCTCGTGGTAGAAGAAGTTGTCCTTGCTGGTCAGCATGATGGCCCCGTCGATGGTCATCAGGTTGCCCCAGTCGGTGGTCTGGAAGATCTCGATCTTCTGGAACGGCGACTGCACCTCGTCCAGCTTGCCGGTGATGCGGTAGCCGATGGCCGAGCCGGTGCGCTCGAAGTGTTCGATGTACCAGTTGTTGCTGTCAGTCATTGGAAAACAGTCCTGTTCGGAGGGGTGGAGCCGGGCTGGCGGGCGGGGCCGCGTGGCACAGATGCCACATCCGGACGGATCGGCCCGTTCAGGTTGGAACCTGTCACGGGCGCGGGCGCGCATGATAACGAACCTGTGGGCACATAGGCGTTATCATGCCCCCCCTTTTATTGCCAACAAGGCCGACTGAAATGACCGATTGGTCCCTCGACCAAGCCCGCAAGACCTACTCGATCCCGCATTGGGCGGACGGTTACTTCGACGTGGATCAGGCCGGGCACATGGTGGTGAGACCGACCGGGGCGGACGGCCCGGTGGTGTCGCTGCCCAAGGTGGTCGATGCGGCGCGCGCGGCGGGCGCCAAGCTGCCGCTGCTGGTGCGCTTCCCGGACATCCTCGGCCAGCGGCTGGGCAAGCTGCAGGCGGCCTTCGCCCAGGCCCAGCAGGACTGGGAGTACAGCGGCGGCTACACCGCCGTGTACCCGATCAAGGTCAACCAGACCCGCGGCGTGGCCGGCACCCTGGCCAGCCACCACGGCGAGGGCTTCGGCCTGGAAGCGGGCAGCAAGCCCGAGCTGATGGCCGTGCTGGCGCTGTCGCGCCCGGGCGGGCTGATCGTCTGCAACGGCTACAAGGACCGCGAGTACATCCGCCTGGCCCTGATCGGCCGCAAGCTGGGCCTGCAGACCTTCATCGTCATCGAGAAGCCGTCCGAGCTGAAGCTGGTGCTGGAAGAGTCCAAGGCGCTGGACGTGAAGCCGGGCCTGGGCGTGCGCATGCGCCTGGCCTCGCTGGGCGCCGGCAAGTGGCAGAACAGCGGTGGCGACAAGGCCAAGTTCGGCCTGTCGCCGCG
>NZ_JBHHMJ010000413.1:0-471 GCF_042136455.1 Stenotrophomonas sp. 3diitr2024 | reverse complement strand
GTCTCGCAGCTGGCGCAGGCGGCCAGGCAGATGCGCGATGGCCAGTTGGACACGCGTGCGCCGCGTGCGGGCACCGCGCTGGTGCGGCCACTGGCCAATGCCTTCAACCACATGGCCGAGCAGCTGCAGCAGGTGCTGCTGCCGTACGCGCGCGCCGGGTTCTTCGCGGTCAAGCTGCAGGATGCGCAGGACGCGCTGGAAAAGCTGCCGTGGGTGGAAAGCGCGCAGGTACGCATCATTGAAGAAGAACGCCTTGTCTTCCTTGCCCCAGGCAAGCCACAGGGGTTCTGGCGAATCCAGGATCATCGCCAGCAACGTGCGAAGTTCGGCGGGTGCGCTTGCGGCAGTAACCACACTCGATGTCGGTGAACACGCTGATGGTGTACTTGGCGTTCGGCGCGGCGAACACGATGCGATCGCCGTGGTTGGCCTTGGCCAGCAGGCCGCGGCGATAGCCGAGCAGGCCTTCGC
>NZ_JBHHMJ010000404.1:0-342 GCF_042136455.1 Stenotrophomonas sp. 3diitr2024 | reverse complement strand
CACGCCTGCCAGCAACGCCGCGATCGACACCGCCGTGCGCATGATGCCCGGGCCGCCGGCCGTAATCGCTGCGGCGAACAGCATTTCCTTGGACAGGAAGCCGTTGAGCAGCGGGATCCCGGCCATCGCCACCAGGGGCAGGCGGGGGGCGGTGCGCAGGCACTCGGCGGCAGCGCCACCGTAGGCGCGCACCAGTCCACCGGCGCCCAGCTTGATGCCGCCGAACCAGCGCGTCCATCAGGGTCTGCTGGAAGGCGTGGCCCATGTGCAGGGTGCCGGTCACGTTCGGCGGCGGCAGCAGGATGGTGTACGGCTCGCCCGTGCCGGACGGCTTGAAGTGGC
>NZ_JBHHMJ010000393.1:0-324 GCF_042136455.1 Stenotrophomonas sp. 3diitr2024 | reverse complement strand
CGAAGGCGGCCAGCACCGGGCGCAGTTCGCCCGGGTGCTCGGCGCGGGCACGTTCGAGCTGTGACAGGCGGGCGCCGGTCATCTCGTCCATGCGGCGGCGGAACACCTCGTTGACCAGCCTGCTGCAGAACCCCTACGTGGCGCGGGTGATCTGCGTGAACGATGGTTCCACCGACAACACCGCGCAGGTGCTCGATGCGCTGCAGGCGCACTGGCCTTGATCCGCTCCTTGGCCTTTTCACAGGCGCCACCGCAATCCAGGCGCGAGGCCTCCAGCTGCGGCGGCAGGTGCTCGGCCAGGAAGTCGATGAACACGCGCACCGC
>NZ_JBHHMJ010000381.1:0-380 GCF_042136455.1 Stenotrophomonas sp. 3diitr2024 | reverse complement strand
AAATGAACGCCTCCATAATCCTCTCCATTTAAATCATTATATTTACTATAATCATCCGGATACGGTAGTCCTTCTGAAAAATTAATTGCAGTTGGATTTTTCATATTACGAAAAGTCGATCCAGTTTGTTCTCCTATTGTCCAGTTAAATTCCCCATTATTTATGTATTTCTCTATAGCCGTTCCCATAATATCAGATAATGCCTCGTTAATTGCCCCAGATTCTCCTGAAAATTCAAGGTTAGATTCACTTGATGTAACTGCGTGTGTAAATTCATGACCGGCTATTTCATCGGCGGCTCGCTGGGCTCGCTGCTGTCTGCACAGGTCTACCAGCGCTTCGGCTGGACCGGCGTCTGCGTGGCCGGTGCCGCCGTGGCC
>NZ_JBHHMJ010000363.1:0-334 GCF_042136455.1 Stenotrophomonas sp. 3diitr2024 | reverse complement strand
TCGGTGGCTTCCGCCATCCGCCGAACCTGGACGGGATGGAGTGGTTCATCGGCGAGGTCTTCGCCCACATCCGCGCCCAGCTACCGGAGGTACGCCTGCACTGCATCGGCGCCGCGGCCACGGTCACGCCACGACGGCCGGTCAGGCCGTGGTAGTACTGCCAGTATTCGTTGAAGCGCGGGTCGTCGTTGATGTTGGTGACTTCAACGTTCTCGCCGAGGAAGCGCGCGTCGTCCACGTCGCTGCGCACGCGCTCCACCGCTGCCACGCTTTCCGGGCTGGAGCCACTGCGGCCGAACGACACCAGCAGGGTCGGTCGGTCACGCTGCAGGTA
>NZ_JBHHMJ010000359.1:0-1562 GCF_042136455.1 Stenotrophomonas sp. 3diitr2024 | reverse complement strand
CGGCTACCGTCCGCAGTTCTACTTCCGCACCACCGACATCACCGGCGCCGCCAAGCTGCCGGAAGGCGTCGAAATGGTGATGCCGGGTGACAACGTCAAGATGGAAGTCACCCTGATCAACCCGGTGGCCATGGACGAAGGCCTGCGCTTCGCCATCCGCGAAGGCGGCCGTACCGTCGGCGCCGGCGTGGTCTCGAAGATCATCGAGTAAGCCTGCAGTACCGGTGGTTGCATAGCGCCGCCGGTTACGCGAATGGCGGGCCGGGAACCTCGGTCCGCCTTCGCCGTCTAAGGGAAGGCAAGTTTTCAACGTACGCCAGTAGCTCAATTGGCAGAGCAGCGGTCTCCAAAACCGCAGGTTGGGGGTTCGAGTCCCTCCTGGCGTGCCATCTGCCCACCTTATCCAGCGGCCTGGGCCGCTAAAGCAGACACAGCCGGATGAATAGCAAGATCGAACACTCCAAGGACAACTCCGCCAACGGTGGAGATATCGTCAAGTATGTCGCCGCATCGCTGCTGGTGCTGGCCGGTCTGTTCGTCTGGTTCTGGTTCTCCGCGGACTCCGGTCGCGCCGCCCAGCTGGGTGCGTGGGCGGGTCAGTTGCGTGCATTGGCGGTCGTGGTCGGTCTGGTTGGCGGTATCGGCGTGTTCATGCTGACCGGCAAGGGGCGCGACACCCGCGAATTCCTCTCCGAATCGCGCTTCGAACTGCGCAAGGTGGTCTGGCCGACGCGCCAGGAAGCCGTCCGCATGACCTGGGTCGTGATCGTCGTGGTGCTCATCCTCAGCCTGCTGCTGGGTGGCTTCGACTTCCTGATCCAGAAACTGACTCAGTGGTTCCTGAGCCGCTAAGGAGAATTGCATGAAGCGTTGGTACGTCGTTCACGCCTATTCGGGCTTCGAGAAGTCGGTGGCGCAGGCTCTGCGCGATCGCATCGTCCGTGATGGCATGGAAGAGCGCTTCGGCGACGTCCTGGTCCCGACCGAGGAAGTGGTCGAGATGCGCGCCGGCCAGAAGCGCCGTTCCGAGCGCAAGTTCTTCCCGGGTTACGTGCTGGTCCAGATCGAGACCCACGAGGAAGCCGGCATTCCGCGCATCGACAACGAAAGCTGGCATCTGGTCAAGGAAACCCCGCGGGTCATGGGCTTCATCGGCGGCACCGCTGATCGCCCGCTGCCGATCGCCGATTCCGAGGCCGAGGCCATCCTGAACCGCGTTCAGGAGGGTGTCGAGAAGCCGCGTCCGAAGGTGCTGTTCGAGCCGGGCCAGATGGTCCGCGTCACCGACGGTCCGTTCAACGATTTCAATGGCGTCGTCGAAGAAGTCAACTACGAGAAGAGCCGTCTGCGCGTCTCGGTGCTGATCTTCGGTCGTGCCACTCCGGTCGAGCTCGAGTTCGGCCAGGTCGAAAAGGCCGTCTGACCTGTCCTGTCGAGTCGAGCCATGCTCGACTGGATGTTGCCGCCTATAGTCGAGCAAGCTCGACTCTACATGGAGCGCGTGATCACGTCCGCCGCAGGATGAACTCGCGGTCGCGCGTATCCCCGACGATGAAGTCGTA
>NZ_JBHHMJ010000348.1:0-501 GCF_042136455.1 Stenotrophomonas sp. 3diitr2024 | reverse complement strand
AATAAATCAATATCACCTTGAGAATATCCCCATTCTTTCCCATAAATTTGAACATCTTTAATTAGAAATAAATGTAAATTAGCAGCTTGCGCATATGTTGCCAAAAGTGGTATTTCAAATCCTCTTATGGCAAAAGAACTCATTTCGGTGCGCAATGAATGTTCCGCGTTTGAAAATCTTTCTCTTACTAGCTCTTTACTCCGAAAATTATTAGGGTTTTTTTGCCAATCTTCAAATGCGTTTAAATAGGATTGGAGCGCTCTACCTGAATTGGCCAAATCTGCAAGTGCTTTGTTTCTTACAGCCTCTTCTATTTTTTGATTTATGAGTTCTTCTACCATTATCATTAATTCAGCCCACGGGTTTCCTGATGCCGGTGGAAGACGTGTTCTCGATCTCGGGCCGCGGCACCGTGGTGACTGGTCGTATCGAGCGCGGCGTGATCAAGGTTGGCGACGAAATCGAAATCGTCGGCATCCGTCCGGTGCAGAAGACCACCGT
>NZ_JBHHMJ010000325.1:0-19446 GCF_042136455.1 Stenotrophomonas sp. 3diitr2024 | reverse complement strand
CGGCTACCGTCCGCAGTTCTACTTCCGCACCACCGACATCACCGGCGCCGCCAAGCTGCCGGAAGGCGTCGAAATGGTGATGCCGGGTGACAACGTCAAGATGGAAGTCACCCTGATCAACCCGGTGGCCATGGACGAAGGTCTGCGCTTCGCCATCCGCGAAGGCGGCCGTACCGTCGGCGCCGGCGTGGTCTCGAAGATCATCGAGTAATCTGGTAGTATCTGCGCCCCGATGTTGCCTGGGTAGGGCATCGGGGCGTATCAAATGGGAAAGCAGGCACAGGATGTGCCTTGTGTTCCCCGGACCAGGAAGGGTCAATGCCATTCAGGCGGCGTCAACAGGCGACTGTTGACAGCTGCCTTGCGTGCCATTATGCTTCTACGTCTGGGCAGGCCGGGTAACTGGTCTGCCTACGTTTTTGAGGTCCATGGATTGACCTTGGCGGCCTGCAGGACTGCGGGCCGTCCGTATTCAGGAATTTCATGGGGCAAAGCAACCCAGAGGCTTTGTCTGTCGCTCTTTTAACGAAGGAACCTACCGCCATGGCGGACCAAAAGATCCGGATCCGGCTGAAAGCGTTCGATCATCGTCTGATCGACCGTTCGGCCAGCGAGATCGTTGAAACGGCAAAGCGGACCGGCGCGCAAGTGCGTGGCCCGATCCCGCTGCCGACCAAGATCGAGCGTTACACCGTTCTCGTTTCCCCGCACGTCGACAAGGACGCGCGTGACCAGTACGAGACCCGCACGCACAAGCGCGTGCTCGATATCGTTGACCCGAATGACAAGACCGTGGACGCGCTGATGAAGCTCGAACTGGCTGCCGGCGTCGACGTTCAGATCAAGCTGACCTGAGGACTACGACCATGACGAAGAAGTATTCGTTGGGCTTCGTGGGCCGCAAGGCCGGCATGAGCCGCGTGTTCACTGAAGATGGCCGCTCCATCCCGGTGACCCTGATCGAAGCAACCCCGAACCGCATCGCGCAGATCAAGACCGTCGAAACCGACGGCTACAGCGCCGTGCAGGTGACCGTCGGCGCGCGTCGCGCTGCCCTGGTCAACAAGCCGGAAGCCGGCCACTTCGCCAAGGCGAAGGTGGAAGCGGGTCGTGGCCTGTGGGAATTCCGCGTTGAAGACGCGCAGCTCGGCGATTTCGCCGTTGGCGGCGAAGTCAAGGCGGACATCTTCGAAGTCGGCCAGATCGTCGACGTCCAGGGTGTCACCAAGGGTAAGGGCTTCCAGGGCACCATCAAGCGCCACAACTTCCGTATGGGCGATGCAACCCACGGTAACTCGCTGTCGCATCGCGCGCCGGGTTCGCTGGGTCAGCGCCAGACCCCGGGTCGCGTTTTCCCGGGCAAGAAGATGTCGGGCCACATGGGCGCGGTGCAGCAGAGCACCCAGAACCTGGAAGTGGTCAAGGTCGACGTCGAGCGCGGTCTGATCGCGGTTCGCGGCGCCGTTCCGGGCGCGGCGGGTGGCGATGTGATCGTCCGTCCGGCGAGCAAGGCATAAGGAGAGATGACGATGGAACTCGTTATCACGGGTAGCAACAACAAGGTCTCGGTCTCCGAAGCCGTGTTCGGTCGCGATTTCAGCGAAGATCTGGTCCACCAGGTCGTCGTTGCTTACCGCAACGCCGGTCGCGCCGGCACCAAGGCACAGAAGACTCGCTCCGAAGTGGCTGGTACCACCAAGAAGTCGAAGAAGCAGAAGGGCGGCGGCGCGCGTCATGGCGCACTGACGGCTCCGATCTTCGTCGGCGGCGGTGTCACCTTCGCGGCCAAGCCGCGCAGCTTCGAGCAGAAGGTCAATCGCAAGCAGTACCGTGCCGCCATGTGCGCGATCCTGTCCGAGCTGAACCGTCAGGGCCGTCTGACCATCGTGGAGGCCTTCGACGTCGAAGCCACCAGCACGAAGGGTCTGATCGCCAAGCTGGCCGGCCTGGAAGTGGGCAAGCGCCCGCTGATCGTCACCGAAGAAGCGTCCGAGCACCTGTACCTGTCCGCCCGCAATCTGCCGTACGTGCAGGTGCGTGACGTGCAGGGTCTGGACCCGGTCTCGCTGGTGGGTGCCGACACGGTCGTCATCACCGCTGACGCGGTCAAGAAGGTCGAGGAGTGGCTGGCATGAACAGCAACGAAAAAATCTTCAGCGTGCTGCGTGCCCCGCGTGTCTCGGAAAAGACCGCGCGCCTGCAGGAACTCTCCAATCAGTATGTCTTCGAAGTTTCGAACGAAGCCACCAAGGCCGATGTAAAGGCCGCGGTTGAGCAGCTGTTCGACGTCAAGGTCGAAGCCGTCAACGTGGTCAACGTCAAGGGCAAGAACAAGTCCTTCCGTAACCGTGCTGGCCGCCGCGGCGATTGGCGCAAGGCGTACGTTCGCCTGGCCGACGGCCAGTCGATCGATGTAACGGCCAAGGCCTGAGGTACATCCCATGCCATTGATGAAATTCAAGCCCACCTCCCCCGGCCGCCGTTCGGCCGTGCGCGTGGTCACCCCCGACCTGCACAAGGGTGCTCCGCACGCCGCGCTGGTCGAGTCGCAGAGCCGCTCGGGTGGTCGTAACCACCACGGTCGCATCACCGTGCGTCACGTTGGTGGTGGTGCCAAGCAGCACTACCGCATCATCGACTTCAAGCGCAACAAGCTGGGCATCCCGGCGCGCGTGGAACGCATCGAATACGATCCGAACCGCACCGCCCACATCGCTCTGCTGTGCTACGTCGACGGTGAGCGTCGCTACATCATCGCCCCGAAGGGCCTGAAGGCTGGTGATCAGGTGATCGCTGGTTCGGACGCCCCGATCAAGGCCGGCAACACCCTGCCGCTGCGCAACATCCCGGTCGGTACCACCATCCACTGCATCGAACTGAAGCCGGGCAAGGGCGCTCAGATCGCTCGCGCCGCTGGTGCGGCCGTGCAGCTGGTGGCTCGTGAAGGCATCTACGCCACCCTGCGCCTGCGCTCGGGTGAAATGCGCAAGGTTCCGGTCGAGTGCTGCGCCACCATCGGCGAAGTCGGCAACGACGAGCACAGCCTGGAAAAGCTGGGCAAGGCCGGTGCCAAGCGTTGGCGCGGCGTTCGCCCGACCGTTCGTGGTGCTGCCATGAACCCGGTTGACCACCCGCACGGTGGTGGTGAGGCCAAGGCCGGCCAGGGTAACCCGCATCCGGTCACCCCGTGGGGTGTCCCGACCAAGGGTTACAAGACGCGCCATAACAAGCGCACTCAGCAGTTCATCGTCCGCGATCGTAGGGGCTAATCGACCATGGCACGTTCACTCAAGAAGGGCCCGTTCGTCGATCACCACCTCGTCAAGAAGGTGGAGGCCGCTGCGGGCAGCAAGAAGCCGATCAAGACCTGGTCGCGCCGTTCGATGATCCTGCCTGACATGGTAGGCATCACCATTGCCGTGCATAACGGCAAGAACCACATCCCGGTTCTCGTCAACGAGAACATGGTCGGCCACAAGCTCGGCGAATTTGCCATCACCCGGACCTTCAAGGGTCACGGTGGTGACAAGAAGTCGGGCAAGTAAGGAGAGATGACAATGGAAGCGAAAGCCATCCTGCGCACTGCGCGCATCTCCCCGCAGAAGGCTCGTCTGGTCGCTGACCAGGTGCGCGGTCTGCCGGCCGAACGTGCGGTCAACCTGCTGAAGTTCTCGGACAAGAAGGCTGCCCACCTGATCAAGAAGGTGGTGGAGTCGGCAATTGCCAACGCCGAGAACAACCAGGGCGCCGACGTCGACGAGCTGAAGGTTCAGACCATCATGGTTGATGAAGGTCCGACCCTGAAGCGTTTCATGGCGCGGGCGAAAGGCCGCGGTACCCGCATCCTCAAGCGCACCAGCCACATCACTGTGGTTGTGGGCGCCGCCAAGTAAGCGGATAAGGAAAAGACCATGGGTCATAAAGTTCATCCGATTGGTATCCGCCTCGGCATTTCCAAGGACTGGAACTCCAAGTGGTACGCCAACAAGGCCGAGTTCGCCGGTTACCTGGCAGCCGACCTGAAAGTGCGCGACATGCTGCGCAAGAAGCTGGCTCAGGCCGGCATCAGCAAGATCCTGATCGAGCGTCCGGCCAAGACCGCTCGCGTGACGATCCACACCGCCCGTCCGGGCGTGGTGATCGGCAAGCGCGGTGAGGACATCGAGAAGCTGCGCAAGGAAGTGAGCGAGATGATGGGCGTCCCGGCGCACATCAACGTCACCGAAGTGCGCAAGCCGGAACTGGACGCGCAGCTCGTTGCCGAGTCGATCGCCCAGCAGCTGGAGCGTCGCATCATGTTCCGCCGTGCAATGAAGCGCTCGGTCGGCAACGCGATGCGTCTGGGTGCCCTGGGCATCAAGGTCAACGTCGGCGGCCGCCTCAACGGTGCAGAAATCGCCCGTTCGGAGTGGTACCGCGAAGGCCGCGTGCCGCTGCACACCCTGCGTGCCGACATCGACTATGGCTTCGCTGAAGCCAAGACGACCTACGGCATCATCGGCATCAAGGTCTGGATCTACAAGGGCGAGGTCTTCGATTTCTCCCAGGTTGGCCAGGAAAAGCAGGACGACACCCCGTCGCGCAACGATCGTCACGATCGCGGCGACCGCGGTGACCGTCAGCGCCCGGCCCGTGAAGCGAGGTAACGACAATGTTGCAACCCAAGCGAACCAAGTACCGCAAGGTACACAAGGGCCGTAACGATGGCCTGAGCTGGAGCGCCAACGCTGTCAGCTTCGGCGAATACGGCCTGAAGGCAACCGCACACGGTCAGCTGACCGCGCGCCAGATCGAAGCGGCCCGCCGCTCGATCAGCCGCTACGTCAAGCGCGGCGGCAAGATGTGGATCCGCGTGTTCCCCGACAAGCCCATCACCAAGAAGCCCATCGAAGTCCGAATGGGTTCGGGTAAGGGTAACGTGGAATACTGGGTGGCCCAGATCCAGCCCGGCCGCATGATCTATGAAATCGAGGGTGTTTCCGAGGAAGTGGCTCGCGAGGCGTTCCGCCTGGCCGCCGCCAAGCTCTCGGTCACCACCACTTTCGTGACCCGTACGGTGCGCTGATGGATATCAAAACTCTCCGTGAAAAGTCGGCTGACGAACTCAAGGCCCACCTGATCGACCTGCGTAAGGAACAGTTCTCTGTCCGTATGCAGCAGGTCACCGGCCAGCTGCCGAAGACCCACGACATTCGCCGGGTCCGTCGCGAGATTGCTCGCGTCAAGACCCTGCTCGGCAGCACGAAGTAAGGATGGCCGCTATGAGCGACAATACTGAAAAGAAGACGCTGCGCACGGTCGAAGGCCGTGTCGTCAGCAACAAGATGGACAAGACGGTTACCGTCCTGGTTGAGCGTCAGGTCAAGCACGCGCTGTACGGCAAGTACATCAAGCGCTCGACCAAGCTGCACGCCCACGATGCCGACAACGCCTGCAAGGAAGGCGACGTCGTCCGCGTGACCGAGATTGCTCCGATGTCCAAGACCAAGAACTGGCGCGTGGTGGAAGTCATCACGCGTGCGGCTGAATAAGGAGTCTGAATCATGATCCAGATGCAGAGCTACCTTGACGTCGCGGACAATTCGGGTGCCAAGCAGGTGATGTGCTTCAAGGTGCTGGGTGGTTCCAAGCGCCGTTACGCCGGTATCGGCGACATCATCAAGGTCACCGTGAAGGATGCGATTCCGCGCGGCAAGGTCAAGAAGGGTGAAGTGTATGACGCCGTCGTGGTGCGTACCCGCAAGGGTGTGCGTCGCGCCGACGGTTCGCTGATCCGCTTCGACGGCAACGCTGCCGTCCTGCTGAACAACAAGCAGGAGCCGATCGGTACCCGTATCTTCGGGCCGGTGACCCGTGAACTTCGTTCGGAGAAGTTCATGAAGATCGTCTCGCTCGCTCCCGAAGTGCTGTGAGCGACAGGAGATAATCATGGCTAACCGTATCAAGAAGGGCGACCAGGTTGTCGTCAACGCTGGCAAGGACAAGGGCAAGCAGGGCGAAGTCGTCCGCGTCGACGGCGACCGCGTGGTCGTCGCCAACGTGAACATCGTCAAGCGCCACACCAAGCCGAACCCGCAGGCAGGTGTTGCCGGCGGCGTGGTCGAGCGCGAAGCTTCGATCCATATCTCCAACGTGAACGTGCTGAACCCGGCTTCGGGCAAGGGCGAACGCGTTGGCTTCAAGGTGCTGGAGGATGGACGCAAACTGCGTGTGTTCCGCTCCAGCGGTGAGGCGCTCGACGCCTGAGGAATGTGAAGATGACTTCCCGTCTCGAAAAGATCTACAAGGAAGAAGTGGTGCCGGCGCTGATGAAGCAGTTCGGCTACACCAATCCGATGGAAGTACCGAAGCTCGTCAAGGTCACCCTGAACATGGGTGTCGGCGAGGCTGCCACCAACAAGAAAATCCTGGAAAACGCCGTCGCGGACATGACCAAGATTTCCGGCCAGAAGCCGGTTGTCACCAAGTCGCGTATCTCGGTTGCGTCGTTCAAGATCCGTGATGGTTGGCCGATCGGCTGCAAGACCACGCTGCGTCGCCACAAGATGTACGAGTTCCTGGACCGCCTGATCAACATCTCGCTGCCGCGCGTGCGCGACTTCCGTGGTGTTTCCGGTCGTTCCTTCGACGGCCGCGGCAACTTCAACATGGGTGTGAAGGAACAGATCATCTTCCCGGAAATCGACTTCGACGCCGTCGACGCGATCCGCGGTATGGATATCGCCATCACCACCACTGCGAAGACCGACGCGGAAGCGAAGGCGCTGCTGGCAGCGTTCAAGTTCCCGTTCCGTAACTGATCTGTCGAGGAAACCGAAATGGCAAAGACCTCCATGGTCAACCGCGACATCAAGCGGGAAAAGCTGGCCAAGAAGTACGCTGAGAAGCGTGCAGCTCTGAAGAAGATCGTGTCCTCCGTGGACGCGACCTACGAAGAGAAGATCGACGCCGCAACCAAGCTGGCCAAGCTGCCGCGTGATTCGTCGCCGAGCCGCCAGCGCAACCGTTGCGAGCTGTCGGGTCGTCCGCGTGGCGTGTACAGCAAGTTCGGCCTCGGCCGCAACAAGCTGCGCGAAGCCACCATGCGTGGCGACGTCCCGGGCCTGCGCAAGGCCAGCTGGTAATTCCAGCCGGCCCTGCGATCAGGAGCCCCCTCGGGGGCTTCTGAACCGGGGAGGGAGGCGTTCAGCTTCCTTTCTGCGAAAAAAACCGAAGAGCCCGGCGCAAGTCGGGCTCTTTTGGCGTATACTCCCGCGTCTTGCCCTGCGCAAACGGGGTTGTAGGAGTGGGCCCCGGCCCGCTGCATCAAGGGACCTGGCCCGTTTCCAGGAGACAACAGATTTTCGCGAAAGCGGATATCGGTGCACTCAAAGGTACTCATATGAGCATGACTGATCCCATCGCCGACCTGCTGGTCCGCATCAAGAATGCGGCTGCGGTTGGCAAGCAGACGGTGAAAGCCCCGTCGTCCAAGATCAAGGTTGCGATCGCCCAGGTCCTGAAGGACGAGGGTTACATCACCGACCTGCGCGTGACCCAGCTGGAAAACAACAAGGCCGAGCTGGAAATCGTGCTGAAGTATTTCGAAGGCAAGCCGGTCATCGCGACCCTGAAGCGCTTCTCGCGTTCGGGCCTGCGCCAGTACCGCGGCAAGAGCGAGCTGCCGAAGGTCATGAATGGCCTGGGCATCTCCATCATTTCCACCTCCAAGGGCATCATGACTGATGCGCAGGCGCGCCAGCTGGGCGTCGGCGGCGAAGTCCTGTGCTTCGTGGCCTAAGGCGAAAGGAGTAGAACTATGTCCCGCGTAGCCAAGAAGCCCGTCACCCTGGGTAAGGTCGAACTGAACGTCCAGTCGGAAAGCGTCACCGTCAAGGGCCCGAAGGGCACCCTGTCGCTGGTCAAGCCGGCCGGTATTGCCATCAACGTCGACAGCGGCGTTGCCACCCTGAGCACCGAGAGCGCCGACCTGGTCGCGCTGACCGGTACCGTGCGCGCGATCCTGGCCAACATGGTCAAGGGCGTGTCCGAAGGCTTCGAGCGCAAGCTGGAGCTGGTCGGCGTGGGTTACCGTGCTGCCATGCAGGGCAAGGATCTGAGCCTGTCGCTCGGTTTCTCGCATCCGGTCGTGTTCGTGGCGCCGGAAGGCATCACCATTTCCACCCCGACCCAGACCGAGATCCTGGTCCAGGGCGCTGACAAGCAGGTCGTCGGTGAAGTCGCCGCCAAGATCCGTGCGTTCCGCAAGCCGGAGCCGTACAAGGGCAAGGGCGTGAAGTACTCCGACGAAGTCATCATCCGTAAGGAAGCCAAGAAGGCCTAATTAGGCGCTTCCGCTTTCAAGGAAAACACATCATGAACAAGAACATCGCCCGCCTGCGTCGCGCCAAGTCGACCCGTGCCCACATCCGTGAGCTCGGCGTCGCCCGCCTGTCGGTGCTGCGCACCGGCCAGCACCTGTACGCCCAGGTCTTCACCGCTGACGGTTCGAAGGTGCTGGCTGCCGCCAACACCACCCAGACCGACGTCAAGGAAGGCCTGAAGAACGGCAAGAACGCCGATGCCGCTGCCAAGGTCGGCCGCATCGTTGCCGAGCGCGCCAAGGCCGCCGGCATCGAGAAGGTTGCCTTCGATCGTTCGGGCTACCGCTACCACGGCCGCATCAAGGCCCTGGCAGAAGCCGCCCGCGAAGCCGGCCTGCAGTTCTAAGGGACAAGGGCAGGGGGCCGATGGCCTCCTGCCTGCCTGCTCGCCAGCCTGAGTGAGGCTGGACGGCGCCGCTCTTCTGCAGCGGTCCACCGGAACAACGCGTCACTCCACAACCATAAGCGGCCTCGAGCCGTACATACCCAAACAACCAAGGAATCAACATGGCAGAAGAGCGTCAGCAGCGGGGTCGCGATCGCGACCGTAACCGCGAAGAGAAGATCGACGACGGCATGATCGAAAAGCTGGTCGCGGTCAACCGCGTCAGCAAGACCGTCAAGGGTGGCCGCCAGTTCACCTTCACCGCCCTGACCGTGGTCGGCGACGGCGAAGGCAAGGTCGGTTTCGGTTATGGCAAGGCCCGCGAAGTGCCGGTCGCCATCCAGAAGTCGATGGAACAGGCCCGCAAGAACCTGGTCAGCGTTGACCTGAACAACGGCACCCTGTGGCACACCATCAAGGATGGTCACGGCGCAGCCCGCGTGTTCATGCAGCCGGCTTCGGAAGGTACTGGCGTCATCGCCGGCGGTGCCATGCGCGCCGTGCTGGAAGCCGTTGGCGTGAAGAACGTGCTGGCCAAGGCCACCGGTTCGCGCAACCCGATCAATCTGGTGCGCGCCACCGTGAAGGGCCTGACTGCTGCGCAGTCGCCGGCCCGCATCGCGGCCAAGCGCGGCAAGAAGGTGGAGGAACTCAACCATGGCTAATGAGTCCAACAAGACTGTGAAGGTCCGCCTGGTGCGTGGCCTGCGTGGCACCCAGTCGCGTCACCGCCTGTCGGTGCGTGCCCTGGGCCTGAACAAGCTCAACGATGTGCGTGAACTGAAGGACAGCCCGCAGGTGCGCGGCCTGATCAACAAGGTTCAGTACCTCGTCCAGGTTGAGGAGTAATCGACCATGACTCTGCGTCTCAATGAACTGAGCCCGGCACCGGGCGCCCGCACCGAGCGCACCCGCGTCGGCCGCGGTATCGGCTCGGGCCTGGGCAAGACTGCCGGCCGCGGCCACAAGGGTTCGTTCGCCCGTAAGGGTGGCGGCAAGATCAAGGCTGGCTTCGAAGGCGGCCAGACCCCCATGCAGCGTCGTCTGCCGAAGATCGGCTTCCGTTCGCCGATCGCCAAGGACACCGCTGAAGTGCTGCTGTACGCGCTGGACAAGCTGCCGGCCGGTGAGATCGACTTCGCCGCCCTGCGTGCTGCCAAGCTGGTCCCGAGCACTGCCAAGAAGGCCAAGGTCGTCGTCAAGGGCGAAGTGACCAAGGCGTTCACCCTGAAGGGTATTGCTGCCACGGCTGGTGCCAAGGCGGCGATCGAAGCTGCCGGCGGCAGCGTAACGGAGTAAGAAAATCATGGCGCAAGCTGGCATCGGTAACCTCGCGGGCGGAATGGGCAAGTTCACTGAACTTCGCCAACGTTTGCTGTTCGTCGTCGGGGCTTTGATCGTCTATCGCATCGGCTGCTACGTGCCGGTGCCGGGCGTCAATCCCGATGCCATGCTTGCCATGATGCAACAGCAGGGCGGCGGCATCGTGGACATGTTCAACATGTTCTCGGGCGGCGCCCTGCACCGTTTCAGCATCTTTGCGCTGAACGTGATGCCGTACATCTCGGCATCGATCGTGATGCAGCTGGCCGTGCACATCTTCCCCGCCCTGAAGGCGATGCAGAAGGAAGGTGAGTCCGGCCGCCGCAAGATCACCCAGTATTCGCGCATCGGCGCCGTGCTGCTGGCAGTGGTGCAGGGCGGTTCGATCGCGCTGGCCCTGCAGGGCCAAGTTTCGCCGTCGGGCGCTCCGGTCGTGTACGCCCCCGGCATGGGCTTCGTGCTCACCGCGGTGGTCGCACTGACTGCCGGCACCATGTTCCTGATGTGGGTCGGTGAGCAGGTCACCGAACGCGGTATCGGCAACGGCGTGTCGCTGATCATCTTCGCCGGTATCGTCGCCGGTCTGCCGGGTGCGGTCATCCACACTTTCGACGCCTACCGCGACGGCAACATCCAGTTCATCCAGCTCCTGCTGATCGCCATCGTCGTACTCGCCTTCACCTTCTTCGTGGTGTTCGTGGAGCGTGGCCAGCGCCGGATCACGGTCAATTACGCGCGCCGCCAGGGCGGTCGCAACGCGTACATGAACCAGACCTCGTTCCTGCCGCTGAAGCTCAACATGGCCGGCGTCATCCCGGCGATCTTCGCCTCGAGCCTGCTGGCCTTCCCGGCCACCCTGGCCATGTGGTCCGGCCAGGCTGCCAACCAGAGCAGCTTCGGCCAGGTCCTGCAGAAGGTCGCCAATGCCCTGGGCCCGGGCGAGCCGCTGCACATGATCGTGTTCGCTGCGCTGATCACCGGTTTCGCGTTCTTCTATACCGCGCTGGTGTTCAATTCGCAGGAAACCGCCGACAACCTGAAGAAGTCGGGCGCTTTGATTCCGGGCATCCGTCCGGGCAAGGCCACCGCCGACTACATCGACGGCGTGCTGACCCGCCTGACCGCGGCCGGCTCGGCCTACCTGGTGATCGTCTGCCTGCTGCCGGAACTGATGCGCACGCAGCTGAATGCCTCGTTCTACTTCGGTGGCACGTCGCTGCTGATCGTGGTGGTGGTGGTGATGGACTTCATCGCCCAGGTGCAGGCACACCTGATGTCCCACCAGTACGAGAGCCTGCTGAAGAAGGCCAACCTGAAGGGCGGCAACCGCGGCGGTTTTGCCCGCGGCTGATAGGCCTGTTATACTTTCGTCTTCCTGGCGTGATGGTCCCTCCGCTTCGCGGACTCCGGCCACACAAACGAAGGGCGGCCCCCGCAGCGGTTCCGGGTGGGGGTGTGATGAGGTGGTCCCGCGCTGGAGTAGCGCGGGCGGCCCCGGGGGAAACCCCAGGTCCAACCCCATCCGGCGCCGGAGCCTGGGCACACTCCCCAGGCCGGGTTCATGAAACCAATGGTTTCACGGGCTTCCATGTAAACCGGAACCTTGTTAGTATCGCTAGTTCACTTTTTTGATCCATCCTGCCGGATTGGCGTGCCCGAGGCGCGCTGTCGGCCATCACTCAGCTGGAGAACCGCGTCATGGCGCGTATTGCAGGCGTCAACCTGCCAGCCCAGAAGCACGTCTGGGTCGGGTTGCAAAGCATTTACGGCATCGGCCGTACCCGTTCGAAGAAGGTCTGCGAAGTCGCAGGCGTTGCTTCGACCACCAAGATCCGCGATCTGTCGGAGCCGGAAATCGAGCGCCTGCGCGCCGAAGTCGGCAAGTACATCGTGGAAGGCGATCTGCGCCGTGAGATCGGCATCGCGATCAAGCGCCTGATGGACCTGGGCTGCTACCGCGGCCTGCGTCACCGTCGTGGCCTCCCGCTGCGTGGCCAGCGCACCCGTACCAACGCCCGCACCCGCAAGGGTCCGCGCAAGGCGATCAAGAAGTAAGGGACTGAGAAATGGCTAAGCCCGCTGCTAAGACCAAGAAGAAGATCAAGCGCGTCGTCACCGACGGCGTTGCCCACGTCCACGCTTCGTTCAACAATACCATCGTCACCATCACCGACCGCCAGGGCAACGCTCTGTCGTGGGCGACCTCCGGTGGCGCTGGCTTCCGCGGTTCGCGCAAGTCGACCCCGTTCGCTGCCCAGGTGGCTGCTGAAAAGGCCGGTCGTGCTGCGCTGGACTACGGCGTGAAGTCGCTGGAAGTCCGCATCAAGGGCCCGGGTCCGGGCCGTGAGTCGGCCGTGCGTTCGCTGAACAACGTCGGCTACAAGATCACCAACATCATCGACGTGACGCCCATCCCGCACAACGGGTGCCGTCCGCCGAAGAAGCGTCGCGTCTAAAGGGAGCGATAAGAAATGGCTCGTTATATCGGTCCTACCTGTAAGCTCGCCCGCCGCGAAGGCGCCGACCTGTCCCTGAAGAGCCCGGCGCGTGCGCTGGACTCCAAGTGCAAGCTGGAGCAGAAGCCCGGCCAGCACGGCGCCACTGCCCGCAAGGGCAAGCTGTCCGACTACGCCACCCAGCTGCGTGAAAAGCAGAAGGTCAAGCGTATCTACGGCCTGCTGGAGCGTCAGTTCCGCAACTACTACAAGAAGGCCTCGACCAAGAAGGGCAACACCGGCGAGAACCTGCTGCAGCTGCTGGAAACCCGCCTGGACAACGTCGTCTACCGCATGGGCTTCGCCGTGACCCGTCCGGCTGCCCGTCAGCTGGTGTCGCACCGCGGCGTCACCGTGAATGGCAAGTCGGTCAACCTGGCTTCGTACCAGGTCAAGGCTGGCGACGCCATCGCTCTGTCCGAAAAGGCTGCCAAGCAGCTGCGCGTCCAGGAAGCCCTGACCGTCGCCGCCCAGCATGACCTGAGCCCGTCGTGGGTTGAAGTGGATTCCGGCAAGTTCACCGGCATCTTCAAGGCTGTTCCGGATCGTTCGGATCTGCCTGCGGACATCAACGAAGCGCTGATCGTCGAGCTGTATTCGAAGTAATTCACATTGGAGAGCCCCCGGCGACGGCCGGGGGTTCACTAGGAGAACCCGCAACATGACGGTTACCGCCAACCAGGTTCTGCGTCCTCGCGGTCCGCAGATCGAACGCCTTACCGACACCCGTGCAAAGGTCGTTATCGAACCTTTGGAGCGGGGTTACGGGCATACGCTGGGCAACGCCCTGCGTCGCGTGCTGCTGTCGTCCATCCCGGGCTTCGCCATCACGGAAGTCGAAATCGACGGCGTGTTGCATGAGTACACCACGGTCGAAGGTCTGCAGGAGGACGTCCTCGAAGTCCTGCTCAACCTTAAGGATGTGGCCATCCGTATGCACTCCGGCGACAGCGCCACCCTGTCCCTGTCCAAGCAGGGCCCGGGCGTTGTCACCGCTGCCGACATCAAGGTCGACCACAATGTGGAGATCCTGAACGGCGACCATGTGATCTGCCACCTGACCAAGGATACGGCGATCAACATGCGTCTGAAGATCGAACGTGGTTTCGGCTACCAGCCGGCTGCCGCGCGTCGTCGTCCGGACGAAGAAACCCGTGCCATCGGCCGCCTGGTCCTGGATGCCTCGTTCTCGCCGGTCCGCCGTGTCGCCTATGCCGTGGAAGCGGCGCGTGTCGAACAGCGCACCGACCTGGACAAGCTGGTCATCGATATCGAGACCAACGGCACCATCGATGCCGAGGAAGCCGTGCGCACCGCCGCCGACATCCTCAGCGACCAGCTGTCGGTGTTCGGTGACTTCACCCACCGCGACCGCGGTGCGGCCAAGCCGGCCAACAACGGCGTGGATCCGGTGCTGCTGCGCCCGATCGACGATCTGGAGCTGACCGTGCGTTCGGCCAACTGCCTGAAGGCTGAAAGCATCTACTACATCGGCGATCTGATCCAGAAGACCGAAGTGGAGCTGCTGAAGACCCCGAACCTGGGCAAGAAGTCGCTCACCGAGATCAAGGAAGTGCTGGCTCAGCGCGGCCTGTCGCTCGGCATGAAGCTGGAGAACTGGCCGCCGGCCGGCGTCGCCAGCCACGGCATGCTGGGCTGATATCGGTAATACCTGAAGGCTCCACCGTTCGCGGTGGGGCCTTCAACGCACCACACCATGCCACGACGAACCGCAGGTTCGCGGGCAGGTCGTCCAGGACGGGCGGCCAGGACCATCCGCAGTCCGCGCAGCAACGCCAGGATGGCGACAACGATCCGCACAGCCTCATCATTAACCAAGGAATATCACCATGCGTCACCAGAAGTCTGGCCGTAAGTTCAGCCGTACCAGCGCCCACCGCGAAGCGATGTTCAAGAACATGGCCGCCTCGCTGTTCAAGCACGAGCTGATCAAGACCACCCTGCCGAAGGCCAAGGAACTGCGCCGCGTTGCCGAGCCGCTGATCACCCTGGCCAAGGTCGACTCCGTCGCCAACCGCCGTCTGGCTTTCGCCCGCCTGCGCGACAACGAAGCCGTGGGCAACCTGTTCACCATCCTGGGCCCGCGCTACGCGAACCGTCCGGGCGGCTACCTGCGCCTGCTGAAGTGCGGCTTCCGCGCTGGCGACAACGCGCCGATGGCCTACGTCGAGCTGGTTGACCGTCCGGTCGTGGCCGAGGAAGTGGCCGAGTAATCGGACCGCTCCAATGCGACACAGCGAAAGCCCGGTCTCTGCCGGGCTTTTGCGTTTCTGCGGGATCTGACCCGTACCGTTCCGACAGGCGTCACCTGTGGCGGTTCGAATGGCATGCACTCTCGGTTACGCTTGGCGCCTGATCCATTCGAGCGTTGACGATGAATCCACTGCGCTGGCCCTTCCGCGCCCAGTTCTTCCTGGGCTTCCTGATCTGCGCCGGCCTGCTGGGCTACGCGATCTTCCTGCAGCTGAAGATGGGCCTGGAGCCGTGCCCGCTGTGCATCTTCCAGCGGCTGGCGTTCGCCGCGCTGGGCCTGCTGTTCCTGATCGGTGCACTGCACGGGCCCTCCAACCGTCCTGGCCGGGCAACCTACGGCGTGCTCGCTTTCATTGCCGCCGCGGTCGGCGTAGGCATCGCTGCGCGCCACGTCTACGTGCAGATGCTGCCACCGGAGATGGGGGCGACCTGCGGCCCGCCGCTGAGCTTCCTGCGCGAGACCATGGGGCCGCTGGAAGTGTTCCGCACGGTGCTGACCGGTACCGGCAACTGCGGCAATATCGACTGGACGTTCCTGGGCCTGACCATGCCGATGTGGTCGGGCGTGTGGTTCGTGCTGCTGGCGCTGTGGTCGCTGGTGGTGTCGCTGCGCAAGGTCAAGCGCTGAACTAAGGCGGGGTCGGAGCCCTCTCCTGCGGAAAGGGGTCCGACCCCAGGCACCCTGGCGTCCTCAGAAATCCTGCTGCAGGCTCAGGTAGGCGCCACGGCGCGGCCCCCACTGCGGCGCGAACACGCCAACACCGCCGCCATCGCGCAGCTGGTAGCTGCGATCCAATGCGTTGATCACGGCCAGTTGCACGTGCAGCGGATGCCCGCTGTCGGCATTGAAATCGTGCCCGGCGCTGAGGTTCACCTGCAGGTAGGATGGCAGCTCGCCGCCGTTGGGCACGCCCTCGATGTCCGAACGCAGGCCGCTACCGAACACGTAGTTGGCGCCGACCCGGTTGTGGCCGGCGAAGGCGTAGCTGAAGCCGCCCGATGAGGTCAGCTTCTGGTCGTGGTCGAGGTGGATCCAGTGGTTGGCCACATAGGCCAGCGCCTCTGGATCGAGGTTGTACTGGCTGGTGATGACCTGGGTGCCGATCGCCTTGTTGTACGCCGCGTTGACGTAAGCGCTGAACGGACCGTTGCTGTAGTCGGCGCTGAACTCCAGGCCACGGATATGGCCGCGGCGGTAGTTGAACGTCGAATAGATGTAGGCGGCACCAAACTGGCCTTCGTCCTGCAGGCGCGCAACACGGCGGTCGTACGCGTCCAAGCCCAGGGTCAGGTGTTCGCCCAGCTGATGCGATACGCCGATGTCGTAGTAGTCACTGCGCTCGGCCAGTGGCGTGTTGTTGCCGCCGCTCGGCTGCTGGTTGGTGGTGCCGTCGTACAGCGCGATATCGCTGCTGGCGATCAGCTCACTGGCCGGCGGCGTGAAGTAACGCGAATAGCCGGCATGCACGGTGGTGCTGTCGCTGGCATTCCAGGCCACGCCCACGCGGGGGCTGAGCTGGCCCTCGGTGTGGCCAAAGGCCTTGTAGCGATCGCCGCGCAGGCCGTAGTTGACGGTCCAGTCGTCGCCGATCTTCCATTCATCCTGCACGTACAACGCCAGCGTGCTGGCATGGAAGGCACTGCGGTCAGGTATCAGCAGCGGCGTGGTGCTGGACTGCTGGCCGGCGTCATCGACCGGGAACACCCAGCTGCTGTTGCTGGCCCGCGCGTTCTCGTAGTTGCCGTACAGGCCATAGCGCAGCGTGTGGTCGTTGCCCAGCGGGGTGGAGAAATCGGCCTGCAGCGTGTTGGCGCGGTTGCTGCGCTGCACCTGCGAGGCGACGCCACTGAATACCAGGTCGCCGATGACATCCGGGTTGAACGCCACATCGCTGTAGCGCTGCCCGGCGGACAGCTGGTAGGCGGTGCTGCCCAGCGCGCCCTGCAGCACCAGCATGCCGAAGCGGGTGGTTTCGCGCTGGGTTTCATCCAGCTGGCTGGAGTCGAAGGTGGTGGTGTCCAGGTAACCGAACTGCGGGGTCTGCCCGGGGTTGACCGGGATCTGGAAGCGGTTGTTGGCGAAGCCGGCGAACACGCTCAGGCGCGTGTTCTCGTTGACCAGGTAGGTGAGGTCAGCGAACGCTTTGCCTTGGTGGGTGTCGTCGTGCAGCGGCTTGCGCGAGCGGGTCGGGTTCTCCAGGCCAACCTCGTTCTGGTCGTAGTTGCCAGTCAGGAACCAGCTCCATCGCCCCTGGTTGCCCCACCACGAGGCATTCGGATTGATCTTGCCGAACGAGCCTGCGGTCAGACCGGCGCTGCCGCCATTGCCGAGCTCGGCACCATTGCGGGTGGTGATGTCGACCACTGCAGCGGTGCGCTCGCCGAACTGCGCCGGCAGCGCGCCATCCATCAGGCGGATGCTCTTGATGGTGCGTGCATCCAGTGTCTGGCCGAAGCCGGAGATCGATTCAGGCAGCAGCGCGCCATTGATGCGGTACTGCAGGTTGGCGTGGTCGCCGCGCACGTGCACGCCGCCATAGGAATCCTGGACCACGCCCGGGGCCTGCAGCAGTACCTGGCTGAGCGGCGCGGAGGCACCCAGCGGCTGCTTCTGGATGTCCTCGGCGGTGATCTGGTACTGGCTGCTGCCGATGTCCGGCGACAGCGCGTTGCGGGCCTGGTCGAGCTGGGCGTGGACAGTGACTGCGTCCAGGTCCTTGACGGAGGAAGAGGTGTCGTCGGTCGTTGCGGCGAAGGCGGGCAGGCTGGCCAAGGCCAGGGCGAAGGCAATGCCGGTAGCGAGGGGTGAGGGCTTCATGGTGAGAGAGGGGGCGGCTGGGCGTGGAAGGGGCCGGTCCATGACGTGGAAGTGTTACTCCGTAACAAAATCATGCGCCTGTCCCGTGCGGCTGACCATGCTGGATCTGGCTGCTGGCGCTGGCCTTTCCCTGCCGTTCAGGTGGCCGGGGCGGTGGGTGTGGGCCTTTGCGTCAGCGACTGGCTCTGCGACCATGACCGCCCCCCCACCCCGGAAGTCTGCAATGAGCCTGTCCGCCGTTCCGCCCGCCTCCGATTCCGACGCGACCACCGCTGGCGCTGCCTGGTCGCCGGAGAGCTGGCGTGGCAAGACCGCGCTGCAGATGCCGACCTACCCGGACCCGGTGGCGTTGGACGCCGCTCTGCACGAGCTGAAGCGGCTGCCGCCGCTGGTCACCTCGTGGGAGATCCTGGCGTTGAAGCAGCAGCTGGCCGAGGCCCAGGAAGGCAAGCGCTTCCTGCTGCAGGGCGGCGACTGTGCCGAGAATTTCAGCGACTGCGAATCGGGCACCATTTCCAACCGATTGAAGGTGTTGCTGCAGATGAGCCTGGTGCTGGTGCACGGCCTGCGCCAGCCGGTGATCCGCGTGGGCCGCTTCGCCGGCCAGTACGCCAAGCCGCGCTCGGCCGACACCGAGACCCGCGACGGCGTGACCCTGCCCAGCTACCGCGGCGATGTGATCAACGCGCCGGCCTTCACCGAGGCAGCACGCCTGCCGGACCCGAAGCGGATGCTGCAGGCCCACGCGCATTCGGCGATGACGATGAACTTCGTGCGTGCGCTGATCGACGGCGGTTTCGCCGACCTGCACCACCCCGAATACTGGAACCTGGAGTGGGTAAGCCACTCGCCGCTGGCGGCCGAGTACCAGAAGATGGTGGCCTCGATCGGCGATGCGGTGCACTTCATGGAGACCCTGGCCGGGGCCCGCGTGCACAACCTCAACCGCATCGACTTCTACACGTCGCACGAAGCCCTGCTGCTGCCCTACGAGCAGGCGTTGACCCGCCAGGTGCCGCGCCAGCAGGGCTGGTTGAACCTGAGCACGCATTACCCGTGGATCGGCATGCGCACGGCCGCGCTCGATGGCGCGCACGTGGAGTACCTGCGTGGCGTGCGCAATCCGATTGCGATCAAGGTGGGCCCGTCGGTGACGCCGGACCAGCTGCTGCGCCTGATCGATGTGCTCAACCCCCATGACGAGCCGGGCCGCCTGAGCTTCATCCATCGGATGGGCGCGACGCAGATCGCCGAGAAACTGCCGCCGCTGCTGGACGCGGTCAAGCGTGATGGTCGCCGCGTGCTGTGGGTGTGCGATGCGATGCATGGCAATACCGAAAGCACCGCCAACGGTTTCAAGACACGCCGCTTCGACAACGTGCGTGGCGAGGTGGAGATGTCGTTCGATCTGCATGCGGCCGCCGGTACGCGCCTGGGCGGTGTGCACCTGGAACTGACCGGCGAGGACGTGACCGAGTGCATCGGCGGCGCGCGCGAACTGACCGAGCGCGACCTGGAGCGTGCGTATCGTTCGACGGTGGACCCGCGGTTGAACTACGAGCAGTCGCTGGAGATCGCGATGGCGATCGTGCGCAAGCAGGAGCAAGTGCGGTAAGGATATTTCGGCAGGGCTTGCAGCCCTGCACCTGCTACGAGCCAGAGCAACGTCAACGTCAACGTCAAAAGCGGGCTATCCGTGGGTTGGCGGGACGGTGTCGGAGTGCGGGGACGCCGCAAGTACGTCCTTGTAGGCTTGGCAGCCGCATCCATCCGGCTGACACCCCGCAC
>NZ_JBHHMJ010000297.1:0-673 GCF_042136455.1 Stenotrophomonas sp. 3diitr2024 | reverse complement strand
GCAAGGTACAGATGAAAAGGGAGAACAACTTATCGTTTGGGTGCCTGAGAAAAAAGGGGATACTGTAGTAAGGAAAAAGAGCGAAGGTATTTCTGAAAAAGAGGCTATACAAAGAACAATAGAGCAAGTCGGCAATGAAAGTAAGGAATCAAAAAGTAAGCCGAAAGAGATTATGAAAGTGAAATTAGGCTTTGAAAATGATGTACCACTATGGGAAGTTACATATATTGATGATGACAATCGTTATAGTTATTACTATCTTGAATTTAAAGATGGAAAATTTTTAAGACGATATAGCATTGAAAAATAGATGTAGGGGGAACTACAAATGAAATTAGCAAAGCGAGTAGCTGCTTTAACACCGTCTTCAACTTTAGAAATTACAGCAAAGGCACAAGCATTAAAAGCAGAGGGTCATGATGTAATTGGATTAGGGGCAGGGGAACCTGACTTTAATACACCAGAGCATATTATGGATGCTGCACATAAAGCGATGTTAGAAGGGCATACGAAGTATACACCAACAGGTGGATTACAATCGTTAAAACAAGAAATTGTGAAGAAATTTACTCGCGATCAAGGTATTGCCAGCGGCATCGCCGAGGAAAACCGCTTCGAAGCGATCAGCCTGATCGCCAAGACCGCCAACCAGTTGCCCAGCCAGCTGCCCAAG
>NZ_JBHHMJ010000251.1:0-320 GCF_042136455.1 Stenotrophomonas sp. 3diitr2024 | reverse complement strand
GCGGGCGGCATCGACGACCAGATCAGCACGAAGTCACCATGGCTGGCGTGGTTGCCGTAGTACACGCGGCGCTCGCTGGACGGCGCACAGCCGATCCACAGCGCACGGGCGCCGGTCAGCGGATCATTCGGTCGGCTCTCGTTCTTCGAGTTGTGCGCATCAAAGCTGAGCTTGAAGCGGTCGCTGACATTCCAGACGGCGTTGAAGCCCAGCTTGATGCCGTGGGCCTTGACGAACTCGTCCTGCAGCTCCTTGCGCGCCGCCGACACCTTGGACAGGTCGACTTCGTTGAAGGTGGTCAGCATGGCGGTGGAGTTCTT
>NZ_JBHHMJ010000224.1:0-342 GCF_042136455.1 Stenotrophomonas sp. 3diitr2024 | reverse complement strand
TGGCGGCCACGTCCACCTGGTTGCCGATCGCCTTGAAGCGGGTGTTCTCCACGCGCACGCCGCCGATGAGGCGCAGCGCGCCCACGTCCCAGGTACCCATGGCGTAGCTGGCGAAGATTCAGCATTTTGATTGCCCAGCGGGTTTCCAGCCGAAGCATGCTGACAATCCTGTGTACGTCCCGGGCGGACTTGGCTTGGATTGGCCTCTACTGTGCGAGCCGACTATGCCGGCGCAGTTCATCGCCACGTTCAGGCCGCCGAGGAAATCGTGGGCCTGGTCGATGGCTGCCGAGACGGCCGCTTCATCGCTGACGTTGACGTTGAAATAGCGGGCCTTGTCGG
>NZ_JBHHMJ010000217.1:0-3415 GCF_042136455.1 Stenotrophomonas sp. 3diitr2024 | reverse complement strand
CATATTATATGGTTAAGTCCTCGATCTATTAGTATTCGTCAGCTCCACATGTCACCATGCTTCCACCTCGAACCTATCAACCTGATCATCTTTCAGGGATCTTACTAGCTTACGCTATGGGAAATCTCATCTTGAGGGGGGCTTCATGCTTAGATGCTTTCAGCACTTATCCCTTCCGCACATAGCTACCCAGCTATGCCCTTGGCAGAACAACTGGTACACCAGCGGTGCGTCCATCCCGGTCCTCTCGTACTAAGGACAGCTCCTCTCAAATTTCCTACGCCCACGACGGATAGGGACCGAACTGTCTCACGACGTTCTGAACCCAGCTCGCGTACCGCTTTAATGGGCGAACAGCCCAACCCTTGGGACCGACTACAGCCCCAGGATGCGATGAGCCGACATCGAGGTGCCAAACCTCCCCGTCGATGTGGACTCTTGGGGGAGATAAGCCTGTTATCCCCGGGGTAGCTTTTATCCGTTGAGCGATGGCCCTTCCATGCGGAACCACCGGATCACTAAGCCCGACTTTCGTCCCTGCTCGACTTGTAGGTCTCGCAGTCAAGCTCCCTTATGCCTTTGCACTCTACGAATGATTTCCAACCATTCTGAGGGAACCTTTGGGCGCCTCCGTTACACTTTAGGAGGCGACCGCCCCAGTCAAACTGCCCACCTGACACTGTCTCCCGGGTCGATAAGACCCGTAGGTTAGAATTTCAATACAGTCAGGGCGGTATCCCACCAGCGCCTCCACCGAAGCTAGCGCTCCGGTTTCAATGGCTCCCGCCTATCCTGTACAAACTGTACCAAAATTCAATATCAGGCTACAGTAAAGCTCCACGGGGTCTTTCCGTCCTGTCGCGGGTAACCTGCATCTTCACAGGTACTATAATTTCACCGAGTCTCTGGTTGAGACAGTGCCCAAATCGTTACACCTTTCGTGCGGGTCGGAACTTACCCGACAAGGAATTTCGCTACCTTAGGACCGTTATAGTTACGGCCGCCGTTTACTGGGGCTTCAGTTCAGAGCTTCGCTTACGCTAACCCCTCTCCTTAACCTTCCAGCACCGGGCAGGTGTCACCCCCTATACTTCGCCTTACGGCTTCGCAGAGAGCTGTGTTTTTGCTAAACAGTCGCTTGGGCCTATTCACTGCGGCTTTCCGTTAAGAAAGCACCCCTTCTCCCGAAGTTACGGGGTCATTTTGCCGAGTTCCTTAACCAGAGTTCTCTCGCACACCTTAGGATTCTCTCCTCGCCTACCTGTGTCGGTTTGCGGTACAGGCACCTTTTATCTCGCTAGAAGCTTTTCTTGGCAGCGGGGAATCAAAGACTTCGCTCCATAAGGAGCTTCCCCATCACAGCTCAGCCTTTACGATAAGCGGATTTGCCTACTTATCAGCCTAACTGCTTGGACGTGCACAACCAATCGCACGCTTCTTCTATCCTTCTGCGTCCCTCCATTGCTCAAACGATAAAGAGGTGGTACAGGAATATCAACCTGTTGTCCATCGCCTACGCCTGTCGGCCTCGGCTTAGGTCCTGACTAACCCTGAGCGGACGAGCCTTCCTCAGGAAACCTTAGGCATTCGGTGGACGGGATTCTCACCCGTCTTTCGCTACTCATACCGGCATTCTCACTTCTAAGCACTCCACCAGTCCTTCCGGTCTGACTTCACTGTCCTTAGAACGCTCCCCTACCACTGATACCATTGGTATCAATCCGCAGCTTCGGTGGTGTATTTAGCCCCGGTACATTTTCGGCGCAGAGTCACTCGACTAGTGAGCTATTACGCACTCTTTAAATGGTGGCTGCTTCTAAGCCAACATCCTAGTTGTCTAAGCAACTCCACATCCTTTTCCACTTAATACACACTTTGGGACCTTAGCTGGCGGTCTGGGCTGTTTCCCTTTTGACTACGGATCTTATCACTCGCAGTCTGACTCCTAAGGATAAGTCATTGGCATTCGGAGTTTGACTGAATTCGGTAATCCGATGAGGACCCCTAGTCCAATCAGTGCTCTACCTCCAAGACTCTTACACTTAAGGCTAGCCCTAAAGCTATTTCGGGGAGAACCAGCTATCTCCAGGTTCGATTGGAATTTCTCCGCTACCCACACCTCATCCCCGCACTTTTCAACGTGCGTGGGTTCGGGCCTCCATTCAGTGTTACCTGAACTTCACCCTGGACATGGGTAGATCACCTGGTTTCGGGTCTACGACCACGTACTAAACGCCCTATTCAGACTCGCTTTCGCTGCGGCTCCGCCTCTTCAGCTTAACCTCGCACGGGATCGTAACTCGCCGGTTCATTCTACAAAAGGCACGCCATCACCCGTTAACGGGCTCTGACTATTTGTAGGCACACGGTTTCAGGATCTCTTTCACTCCCCTTCCGGGGTGCTTTTCACCTTTCCCTCACGGTACTGGTTCACTATCGATCACTAGGGAGTATTTAGCCTTGGGAGATGGTCCTCCCAGATTCCGACGGAATTTCACGTGTTCCGCCGTACTCAGGATACATTCAAGAGAGAACGAAGTTTCGACTACGGGGTTGTTACCCTCTACGACGGACCTTTCCAGGTCGCTTCGTCTACCTCGTTCCTTTGTAACTCCGTATAGAATGTCCTACAACCCCAAGAGGCAAGCCTCTTGGTTTGGGCTATGTTCCGTTTCGCTCGCCGCTACTCAGGAAATCGCATTTGCTTTCTCTTCCTCCAGGTACTTAGATGTTTCAGTTCCCTGGGTCTGTCTTCCTTACCCTATGTATTCAGATAAGGATACCATACCATTACGTATGGTGGGTTTCCCCATTCGGAAATCTTCGGATCAAAGCTTACTTACAGCTCCCCGAAGCATATCGGCGTTAGTCCCGTCCTTCATCGACTCCTAGTGTCAAGGCATCCACCGTGCGCCCTTTCTAACTTAACCAAACTAAAAATTAAAAAATATGAGCTACACTGTTATCTAGTTTTCAAAGAACATACCATTTGCTATTTAAAATAGCTTTTTGGTGGAGCCTAGCGGGATCGAACCGCTGACCTCCTGCGTGCAAGGCAGGCGCTCTCCCAGCTGAGCTAAGGCCCCAAAATGTATGGTGGGCCTAAATGGACTCGAACCATCGACCTCACGCTTATCAGGCGTGCGCTCTAACCAGCTGAGCTATAGGCCCATACAAATTGCAGGATTCATTTATATCATATCCTCATTTAAGAGTCAATACTGAATTGAACTCTCAAAACTAAACGAAAACGAAACACGGAAACTTATATTGATAAGCAGCGCTTATCAATTCTCCATAGAAAGGAGGTGATCCAGCCGCACCTTCCGATACGGCTACCTTGTTACGACTTCACCCCAATCATCTGTCCCACCTTAGGCGGCTGGCTCCAAAAAGGTTACCCCACCGACTTCGG
>NZ_JBHHMJ010000165.1:0-15582 GCF_042136455.1 Stenotrophomonas sp. 3diitr2024 | reverse complement strand
TCAGGTATCGACAATCAAAATGGGGTCAGATCCGTTTTCCTCCGGAAAACGGATCTGACCCCAAGATCGTTCCAACAGATCGCGGAAAACTGTCGAAGGCGGGGTGGGTCCGGTTGCGGGGGCGTGAGCCGCATGGATGCGGCGACCGAGCTTACATGGACGTACTTGCAGCGCCCCCTGCGCAGTCCACCCGCCCGGCCAATCCCATGACCGACAAACGCCGCCCACCACGAGGGGCTGCCCCGTTGGCTGGAAACTAGACCGGTGCCAGCGCCGTGAACGGTGCCCACGGCAGGTTACGCAGCAGCGCATACCCAGGCAGTACCCAGAGCCAGAACGTGGGATTGGCCAGCACCCGCATCAGCGGGTCCAGCAGGCGCGGACGGATGCCGGCGATGTTCAGCAGCATCAGCAGCAGGAAGGGCAGGCTGATGACCAGCAGCGGGTTCATCGCCATCGCGCCGGGCAGGTCGAAATGGACCAGCGAATACAGGCAGCGGGTGCTGCCACAGCCCGGGCAGTACAGGCCGGTCAGCGCGTACAGCGGGCAGCTCGGCAAGGGATTGCCGGCGACATACGGATTGACGTTGCGCAGCACCAGCGCGGCACCGGCGGCCAGGCCGGTGGCGGCCAGCAGCGGTGCCCAGCGGGCCAGTCGGGATCGGGTGGGCAGTGCGGACATGCAGCAACGGATCCGGCGCAGGCGCCGGATCCGTCCACGCGGATCAGTAGCCGCTGTTGCTCATCGCACCCATGCCGCCGAGAGCGACGATCAGGATGCCGTACAGCACGCCGACCACGACGGCGGCAATGGCCGACCAGATGGCCCACTTCTTGGCCTTGGCCGAGGATTCCTGGGCACCGGCGATGTCGCCAGCGGCCAGCTTGCCGTTGACCTGGGCGGCGTAGACGATCGACACGATGCCGGCCGGCAGGCAGCAGAACAGGGTGCTCAGGATGGCCCAGACCAGATTGTTCGGGACCTGCGGAGTGGCGGTATTCACGGGTTCAAGCTCCTTGATGGGTGGTGGTGGTGAATCATTGGTCGGAAAGAGCGCCCAGTACGGCCAAGCCGCCGAACAGCCCGAACCACAACAGCAACAGGACCGGCAGGGCCACGGCCGAAGCCACCGCCCACCAGCCCGCCTTGCGCGACGCGCTGTAGGCCCCCGGCAGGTCGCCGGCCGCGCGGCGGCCATCGACCTGGGAGGCATAGACGATCGACACCACGCCCAACGGCAGGCAGCAGAACAGCGTCGTCAGGATCGCCCAGACCAGATGGTTGGGGATGTAGACGGGACGGCTGAGCGGTGGCGGTTGATTCAAAGCAAGACTCCATTCCTTGGTGGCCGGCCTTGGTGCATTGGCCGAACCTCCCCCCTGTGGGTGCGTAATCTACCTCAACCTGCGCTGCATGTATGCGTTTACAGTCAGATGATGGCGTGTATGGCCCTTGACTGGGCGCTATTTGACGGGCCTCTGTCATGAGACAGAGGCCGTCATTCCGGGGATTGGGGCTATCGCCTGGAAGCGCTACCGACGGCCGCCGGGCCGATCAGGCGTGATCGCCACGCAGGGCCCGCACCTGCGCCTCCAGCACCGGGGCGCGGGTGGCGTGGCCATCAACGGCCGGTGCCGCCACCACCTCGACCGTGGCGCGGAAACGGCGCGGCACCCGCATGCGGCCGAGGCGGCTGTCGCGGCGACTCCACATGCTCGACCACATGCCGCGCAGCGCCATCGGCACCACCGGCACCGGCCGCCGCTCGAGGATCTTCTCGACGCCGGACTTGAACGGCGCCATCTCGCCGTCGCGGGTCAGCGCACCCTCGGGGAAGATGCAGACCAGTTCGCCTTCGGCCAGCGCAGCGTCGATCTCGTCGAACGCCCGCTGCATCAGTGCCGGGTCTTCGCGCGCACCGGCGATCGGGATTGCCTTGGCGGTCCGGAAGATCCAGCGCATTACCGGGATGTTGAAGATCCTGTAGTACATGACGAAGCGCACCGGACGCGGAATCGTCGCCGACAGGATCAGCGCGTCCATGTAGCTGACGTGGTTGCAGACCAGCAGCGCGGCGCCTTCGTCCGGCACGTTGGCCTCGATGCCGTGCGGGCGCAGCCGGTACAGGGTGCGCACCATCAGCCAGCTGAGGAAGCGCATCAGGAATTCAGGGACGATGGTGAAGATGTAGATCGCCACCAGCGCGTTGGCGATGGCCAGCGCCAGGAACTGCTGCGGAATGGTCCAGTGCAGCAGCGTGTGCGCGGCCAGCGACAGCAACGCCGCAGCGACGATGAAGCCCGAGTTCTGGATGTTCAGTGCGGCGAACACGCGCGACATCTGCGCCTTCGGCGTGCGGCTCTGGATCAGCGCGAACAGCGGCACCACGAAGATGCCGGTGAACAGGCCGATGCCGACCAGGTCGATGACGATGCGGATGCTGCCGGGCTGCTGCAGGAACGGACCAATGGTCAGCCCGTGCACGGCCGCTTCGCCGCTGCGGGCGAAGTACAGGTCCAGCAGGAACGCGGTCATGCCGAACGCACCCAGCGGCACCAGGCCGATTTCCACCGTGCGTGCCGACAGCTTCTCGCACAGCAGCGAGCCGACGCCGGTGCCGACCGAGAACAGGGCCAGCGCAAAGATGTACAGGGTCGGCTCGCCGCCCAGGTTGGTCACCGCGTAGGCCGGTAGCTGCGAGGTCAGCACGGTGCCAACGAACCAGAACCAGGACACGCCCAGGATCGAGTTGCGCACGGCCTTCTGCTGGCGCGCCATGCGCAGTACCGCCAGCGATTCCGGCAACGGGTTCCAGTTGATCTTCAGGGTCGGGTCGCCTGCATCGACCCTGGGAATCAGGCGCGCGGCGATGTTGCCGCAGATCGCCAGGGCGATGATCGCGCACGCAGCCACCACCGCACCGTGGCTGCCGGCCACGGTGAACACCAGGCCGCCAACGATCATGCCGGAGAGAATCGACATTGAAGTGCCCATCTCGACCAGGCCGTTGCCGCCGGTCAGTTCCTCGGGCCTGAGCACCGACGGCAGCACCGAATACTTCACCGGGCCGAACAGGGTCGATTGCATGCCGGTACAGAACAGCGCGACCAGCAGCACCGGCAGGCTCTGGGTGAGGAAGCCGGTGGCCGCCAGCGACATGATCACGATCTCCATGGTGGTGGTGATCACGATCAGCCGCGATTTTTCCAGTTTGTCGGCGATCTGCCCGGCCAGCGCCGAGAACAGGAAATACGGCAGGATGAAGATGGCCGGTGCCAGGGTGGCGTACAAACCCAGTTCTTCCTCCGGCACGGCCATGAACAGCAACATGCTGATGATCGCCTGCCGGTACACGTTGTCGTTGAACGCACCGAGCGCCTGTACGACGAAGAACGGCAGGAAACGGCGCTGGCGCAGCAGGGCGAATTGGTTGTGACCGGACATGGAGCCTCCTTGACCGGCGCAGCCTAGCATTCCTGCCCATCCGCTGTGGGTGCGGACCTGTGGGTGCGGACCGCTGGTCCGCACACCTGCCAGCACCCTCAGACGATATCGTCGACCACGCCGCCGTCCACGCGCAGCGCTGCCCCGGAAGTCGCCGAGGCCTGTGGCGAGGCCAGGTACACCACCATGTTGGCCACTTCCTCGACCGTAGCGGTGCGCTGGATCACCGAAGACGGCCGGTGCGCCATCACGAACTCGCGGCCGATCTGTTCCAGCGGCTTGCCGCTGCGCTGGCGTTCATCCTCGAACATCGCGGCGAAGCCATCGGACAGGGTCGGGCCAGGCAGCACTGCGTTGACGGTGACGCCACTGCCGGCCACGCGCTTGGCCAGGCCGCGTGACAGTGACAGCTGCGCGGTCTTGCTGACCCCGTAATGGATCATATCGGACGGAATGTTGCGCGCCGATTCGGACGAGATGAACAGCACGCGGCCCCAGCCGGCATCGACCATCGCTGGCAGCAGCGCACGCGACAGGCGTACGCCGGACATCACGTTGGTCTGCCAGTAGCGCTCCCAGGTGGCGTCATCGGTCTGGAAGAAGTCCTGCGGGCCGAAGATGCCGGCGTTGTTGACCAGGATGTCGATCTTCGGCAGCCCAGCCAGCAGCATATCGACACCGGCCGCATCGGAGAGGTCGGCGGCGACACCGAATACGTCGGCTCCCGGGACGGCCGCGAGCAGATGCTGGCGGGCGCGCTCGACGCTGTTGGTGCTGCGGCCATTGAGAACGACCCGCGCACCAGCGCTGGCCAGGCCCTGGGCGATGGCCAGGCCGATGCCGGCGGTGGAGGCGGTCACCAGCGCGGTGCGGCCGCTGAGTTCGATTTTCATGGTGATGATCCGGGGCGGGAGCTGCCCAGTATCCGCGTGGCGGCGTGATCGAACTGCATCGCCAGGGGCAGCGCGCCGTTGCACGCGGCGCAGCAGATCCACGCCCTGCGTGGATGGGATGCCCGCAGCGATGACGGATCAGGTCAGGTTGGTCACCGCCTCATTGGCCGCGGCACGCACCTTCGGCAGCATGCGCAGTACCAGCGCCATCTGGGTACGGATCAACTGCAGTTTCGGCGGCATCGCCTCGTCGATCTGCTCCAGCTCGGCGGCCACCGCGCGGTCGGCGTCGTTGTCATCGTCCGCGACCGGTTGCCGCGCGGTCAGCGCCGTCGCCAGCTGCTGAAGTGCCTTGCGCACGCGATCGCCCGCGGCCAGCGCCAGTGGATCGCCAGCGTAGCTGTCCACCTGGTCGCGGTGCGCACCCAGCGCCGACAGATGCCCCAGCAGCGTGTTGGACAGCGCCAGGAAGCGGAAGCCGGCATCCAGGTTGCGGCGCACGTGGCCGGGTTCGCGCAGCATGTTCGACAGTGCGGTGGACAGCGCGGCGTCGGCGTTGTGCATGTCGCGGCGGGCGATGCGGTAGGCCAGGTCGTCGCGCATGCCGCTGCGGTACTGGCCCAGCACCGAATCCAGGTAGCGAGCCGCAGTGTCCAGCACGCGTGCCAGGACGAGATGCAGCTGCCGGCCCTGCCAGTCAGGCAGGATCAGGAATGCTGCCGCTGCTGCGATCGCGCAGCCCAGCAGCGTATCGACCATGCGCGGTACGATCAGCACGAAGCCATCACCGATCAGGTTGAAGCAGGTCAGTGCCATCACGGTGATCGCGGCTGATGCCACCAGGTAGCGGTCGGTGCGGGTGAAGAAGAACAGCAGCGCAGAGAGCAGGGCGATCAGCAACTGCACGTGCAGCTGCGGGAACAGCTGCAGCAGTGCCCAGGTCAGCACCAGTCCGGCGACGGTGCCGACGATGCGCTGTGCCAGGCGCTGGCGGGTGGCGCCGAAGTTGGGCCGGCACACGAACACGATGGTCAGCAGCACCCATGAACCGTTCTGCGCATTGAACAGCCGGATCGCTGCAAAGCCGGCGATCAGCGCCAGTGCCATGCGCAGGCCATGGCGGAACAGAACCGAGCCGGGCGTGAACTGCTGGCGGATGCGCACGCCCATCTCGCGCAGGGTATGCGGGTTGCTGTCGCGCAGGCGGGTGTCGACGTTGTCCAGGCTGGCTTCGGAACGTTCGGCATCCAGCAGGCGGCGCTCGATGCTGCGCAGGTTGTGAACCAGCAGGTCCAGCGAGCCGAGCAGGCGCTGCCACTGCGGGCGCTGCTGGTCACGCAGGTAGGCCAGCGCGTCTGCCAGGTCGCGCCCGGCCTGCTGGTTGCTTTCACCGTATACGAACGGACGACGCAGCCGGATCGCCTCGCCCAGGCGGGCACAGGCCTGGCCCTGCAGGTCGAGCAGGCGCTGGCAGCGGTAAAGCACATCGCTGTGGAAGAAGGCGTCCACCAGCGCGCCATACGGGTAGTGCGAGGAACTGGCGCGCTCGTGGAAATCCTGCGCCATGTAGTACAGGCGCAGGTACAGGCCGGAGTTCACCCCGGGCCGGCCGGAGCGGCCGAAGCGGGCAAGGATCGCTGTCTTGGCCTCGTTCAGTGCACCCACCACACGGCGGTTCTGTTCGGCCAGGTCGAGCTGGCGACGTTGCAGGTCGGCTTCGCGCACCGGCTCGAACAGCGCAGCCTTCAGCTGCAGGTAGCGGCCCAGCTCAAGGTACAGCCGCGCCACGCGTTCGCGCACCGGCCGGTTGGCGAACAACGCGGCCCACAGGATCGACAACAGCCCGTACCAGACCGCACCGGCCAGCAGATGGCTGACCGCTTCCAGTGCGCTGTGCAGGTCGCTGGCACCATGTTGCTCCAGGCCGATCATCGTGTAGATCGCCAGCGTCACCGTGGCCTGGGCAATGGATGCGTAGCGCTCGCCGAGCGCGCCAAGCAGGGTCAGGCCGAAGGTGGACAGTGCCAGCGCGCCGATGAAGATCCACGGCCACGGGAACAGCCAGATCACCGAAGCCGCCGCAATGCAGAAGCACAACAGGGACAACACCACGGCCTTGGTCCGGCCCCACCAGTTGTCGTCGGTTTCTGCGATGGCGCTTGCGATGATGCCGAGGAACACGCCGGGCAGGGCGGTCAGCGCCTCGAACTGCCAGCACACGGCCACGGCCGCGGTCAGCGCGATGAACACGCGCAGGCCGTAGCTGGCCTTTTCGTGGGCCCACAGTCGGCTGAGGCGGGATTGGCGGGCGGACATGCAGGCTCGGTGGAAGGGTCTTCCACCATTATTGCGGGCTGCGCGTGAAATATGGAGTGCGGACCAACGGTCCGCACCCACGGTGCTGCCGGGCCCTACATGTCGAACCGCACGCTCACAGCGAACGTGCGTGGCAGGCCTGTGCCGGCGTTGGACCAGTACTTCCGGTTGGCCAGGTTCTCGACGCTGGCGCGCACGGTCAGCGGATGACCGGAGGCGAGCAGGCGGTAGCCGATGCCTGCATTGACCAGCGTGTAATCGGGCAGCTTCAGGGTGTTGTCGGCGTCGTACCAGACATCGCCGTAGTAGCGCACCGCGGCGTATGTTTCCAGGCCATCCACCCACGGCAGCTGGTAGGTGGCGTGCACGACCCCGCTCCAGCGCGCCGCACCGGCGGTACGGTTGCCCTCCTGTGCAGCGCTGGCCGGGGACAGCCTGTCGTAGGTCGGGTCCAGCCAGGTGACGCCTCCGCCAACCGTGAGGACATCGCTGAGGTGCAGGTCGGCACTGGCCTCGATGCCTTCGTACAGCGTGATGCCGTCCTGCACCAGGCGCTTGCCGGCCGGTGTGAGTTCATCGATGTTGGCGCCACGTTCCAGCCGGAACGCCGCCACGTTCGCGTTCCAGCGCGCGGCCTCGGCCTTCGCGCCGATCTCATACTGCTTGCTGAGGGTCGGGTCGAGCACTTCACCGGCGTTGACGTAGTTGTTGCCTACGCGGCTGCCCGCTTCCAGCGATTCGATGTAGCTGGCGTAGAGGGTGACCGCCTCGCTGGGCTTGAACATCACGGCATAGGTCGGTGTGACCGGATAGGTGTGGTAGCGACCCTTGGTCTCGTAATCGTTGTAGCGCCAGCCCGCCAGCACCGACCATCCGCTGCCGAGATCGACGGTATCGCTTGCGAACACGGCCTGCTGCACGGTCTCGTCGCCACGGGTCATCATCCGTGAACCGACGGCGTCATGGCGGATGTCATGGCGCTGGTACAGGTTGGCGCGGCCGATCAGGCTCCATTCGTAGGGACGGTCCCAGCCCAGCCCGGTCTGGTGACTGATGCCTGCCACCACCTGATGCTGCAGCGGACCGGTGCGGAAGCTGCCCTGCAGCATCGCCTGGGCCAGCCTCCACTCGCTCTTGCCACCCAGTTCATAGACGTTGACGTCATAGTCGCCATTGGGCGAATCGATGTAGGCGAAGATCTTGTTGACGTCATTCCACGAGGTGGTGACGCCGTAACTCAGGCTGGTTTTCCAGTCGCTGTTGATCTGCCAGTCCAAGCGGGTCGACAACAGGCTGGAACGAGTGTCGTAGTAGGTGCCGGAGACACTGTTGCCGGTATTCCCGGCGATCGGTCGCGGCAACGAGGTCAGTCCGCGGAAGTAGTACTGCGGCGATTCCTCGCGCAGGTCGCGTGACTGGAACACGCCGTCGAAGGTCCAGATCAGTGCGTCGCTCAGGCGCGCGTCCAGCGACAGTGCGCCCACCTTGCGATCGACGTGGCCACCATTGAAGGTCTCACCCTTTTCCTCGAAAGCATTGAAGCGATAACCGAACATCTGCTCGTTGCCGAAGCGGCCGCCGACGTCCATCCCGGCACTGACGATGCCCTGCTCGCGCCAGCCCAGCTGGGCGGAGAAGGTGGGCGTATCGGTCGGCTTCTTGGTGATGTAGTTGACGATGCCACCGGGGGCACCGAAACCATAAAGGAATCCACCCGGGCCTTTCAGCAGATCGACCTGTTCCATCACTTCCAGCGGCCACTCGGTACCCCACGAGGAAACCTGCAGGCCATTGACGCGATAGCTGTCGAAGTTCAGGTCGATGCCACGGTTGCGGATCGGCGAACTCCAGCCACTGGCATAGGCGCTGACCTGGGTGGTGACCGAAGGGTCGAGCAGGAACGCTTCGCCCAGCGAGACCACTTGGCGCTGCTCGATCTGCTCGCGGCCCACGGCGGTGATCGCGAACGGGGTATCACGCAGCACGCGATCACCAAGGGCGCCGGTATCGGCGTGGGTGCGTTCGGCGGTGACCTTCACCGCATCCAGATCGGTGGCACTGCGGTTCCGATTGGTGCGCTCGGGTACGGACTGGGCATGCGCGGCACAGGCCAGTGACAGGGAAACGGCAAGCAGGGCCGGGCGGCAGAGTGGGTGCAGGAGCATGGTTCAGTCATCCTCGGCGAACGGCCACGCGCCATCCGCCCGCATGGGGGGAAAGGTTGATGGCTGGGATCACGCAGGCTTGCCGGAGAGGGCAGCGGGGCGCCGCGAAGGGGCGCAGGACCATGGCTGGAGGGGAATTGTTCTCTTTTCGTTACAGCACGTCAAACCGGGAGGCGTGCGGACCAACGGTCCGCACCCACCCTCCGCGCCGGTGGTAGTGCCGGCCGCTGGCCAGCAGATTCGCAGTACCGAGAACTAGATCCACGCCATGCGTGGATGGGCTCTACTACGCCCGCTGCGCGCGCTTGAGCAGCTTCGCTTCGCGCCTGCGCGCGCGACGGGCGCGCCAGCGCTCGGCCAGGCAGGAGAAGATCACGTACAGTGCCGGCGTACTGAGCAGGGTCAGGCTCTGCGAGAACAGCAGGCCGCCGATCATCGCGATGCCCAGCGGGCGGCGCAGCTCGGACCCTTCACCCAGGCCGATCGCCAGCGGCACTGCGGCCAGGATCGCGACCATCGTGGTCATCATGATCGGGCGGAAGCGCACGATGCTGGCCTCGCGTGCGGCATCGCGCGGCGCCAGCCCATGCTCGCGCTGCGCCACCAGTGCGAAGTCGATCATCATGATCGCGTTCTTCTTGACGATGCCGATCAGCAGCACCAGCGCGATCATCGAGATCACCGACAGCTCGGTGTTGGTGCCGAACAGGGCCAGCAGCGCACCGACACCCGCCGCCGGCAGCGTGGACAGGATGGTGACCGGGTGGATCAGGCTCTCGTAGAGCATGCCCAGTACCAGGTACACGGTCAGGATTGCGGCGAACACCAGGATCAGCATGTCGCTGGGATCTGAGTTGAAGCCGAAGCCCGCATCGTCGGCCAGGCGGATGTCGCCGGGCATGCGCATGCCGGCCACGGTCGCGTCGATGATCGCCTTGGCCTCGCCCATGCTCACGTTGGGAGCCAGGTTGTAGCTGAGGTCCATCGTCGTGTACTGGTTCTCGTGGGTGATCTGCGATGGGGCCAGGCCAGGCATCTGCGTGGCCACCGCGGTGATCGGCACCATGTCGCCGTTGCGCGCACGCACGTACACCTCATCCAGCGCCGCCGGGGTGGCTGTCTGCGAGGGCAGGGCATTGACCACCACGCTGTACTGGTTGATGTCCGAATAGATGGTGGAGATCTGGCGCTGGCCGAACGCACCATACAGCGCGCCGTCGATGGCGCCCACTGTGATGCCCAGGCGCGCGGCCTTTGCGCGGTCGATCTGGATGTTCTGGCGCAGGCCGGCATTGTCCACGTCGGTCCCGACGTCGCGCAGCTTCGGGTTCTTCTTCAGTTCCGCCTGCAGCTTGGGCAGCCATTCCTGCAGTGCGGCCAGGTCGTTGCCCTGCAGCGAAATGCGGTACTGCGCGCCCTGGCTGGAACCGCCGCCATCGTTGCTGGGCAGGTCCTGGATCGCGCGCAGGCGCAGCTGCAGGTCGGGATAGCGATCGGCCTTGGCGCTGAGGCGCGCCAACGCATGCGCGGTGGTTTCGCGGCGGCCGTCACTGCGAGATTTCAGCTCGATGTTGAACTGTGCACTGGAGCCCTGGCGGCCGCTGCCCAGGCGTACACCCACCGTCTTCACCGCCGGGTCGGCCATCAGCATGTCGGTGATGCGGCGCTGGCGCGCGACCATGTCCTCGAACGACACGGTGGCACTGGAGTTGGCGCGGCCCCAGATCAGGCCCGTGTCCTGCGGCGGGAACGCGCCCTTCTTCACCGCGCCGAACAGAAAGATGGTGACGCCGATCAGGATCAGCGGCGTCAGCGACAGCAGCAGCGCGTGGCGCAGCGAGAAGTCGAGGAATACGGTGTAGATGCGCAGCATGCGCTCGTGGCCGGCGTCCAGCCAGCGGCCGAAACGCGACGGCGGCGCGCTGTGGTCGTGCGCGCTGAGGAAGCGGCTGCAGAGCGCCGGGGTCAATGTCAGCGAGACGATCATCGAGACCACGATGGCCGCCACCAGGGTGACGGTGAACTCGCGGAAGAACGCGCCCATCATGCCGCTGGCGAACAGCAGCGGGATGAACACCGCCACCAGCGAGGCGGTGATCGAGACGATGGTGAAGCCGATCTCGCGCGCACCGGTCAACGCCGCCTGCATGCGCGGCATGCCCTCGTCGAGGTGGCGCATGATGTTCTCGATCACCACGATCGCATCGTCGACCACGAAGCCGATCGCGATCACCAGCGCCAGCAGGCTCAGGTTGTTCAGGGTGAAGCCCATCACGTACATGACCAGCGCGGCGCCGGCCAGCGACAGCGGCACGGTCACCGCCGCGATCAGGGTGGGGGCCAGCCGGCGCAGGAACAGCGCCATGGTCAGCACCACCATCGCCAGGCTGATCAGCAGGGTGACCTGCACTTCATGCAGCGACGAACGGATGGTCGGCGTACGGTCGAAGTACGGCGTCATCGTGGTGCCCGGCTGCAGGTAGTCGCGCAGGGTGGGGATCTGCGCCTTGACCCGATCCACGGTCTCCACGATGTTGGCGCCGGCGCGGGTGAACACGTACATCACCACCGCCGGCTTGTGGTCGAACCACGCCGCCTGGTAGGCATCCTGCTGGCCGTCGTAGACGTTGGCGATGTCCTTCAGGCGGATCACCCGGCCGTCGCCCTGGGTCTTGACCACCAGGTCGGCGAAGTCGGCGGCGCGTGCCACCGAGTCGTTGGCGATGATCGCCGTGGTGGTGTTGCCATCGCTGAGGAAGCCGGTGGGCGAGGTTACGTTGGCCGCGCGCACCGCGTTGCGCAGGTCATCGGCGGTCAGGCCCAGCGCGTTCATCAGGCGCAGGTTGACATCCACGCGCACCGCCGGCGTCGACGCGCCAGCGATGTCGACCGAGGCGACGCCGCTGATCTGGCGGATGCGCTGCGCCAGCAGCGAGTCGGCCACGTTGTAGAGCTCGTCGGCCGACTGCGTCTGCGAGGTCAGCGCGATGGCGATCACCGGGTCGTCGTTCGGATTCGCCTTCTGGTACATCGGCGAGCCCATGCCCGAGGGCAGGTCGGCCTGAGCCGAGTTGATCGCCGTTTGTACATCCAGTGCCGCCGAATCGATGTTGTGGCCGCTCTGGAAGATCATGAACACCAGCGAGCTGCCTTCCGAGCTCGACGAGCGCATGCGATCAATGCCCGGCAGCTGGCCGAGATGGCGTTCCAGCGGCGCGGTGACCGTCGAGGCCATGGTCGCCGCGTCGGCGCCGGACTGGCTGGCATGCACGAAGATCACCGGGATCTCGATGTTCGGCAGCGCCGATACGCCCAGGCGCAGGTAGCAGATCAGGCCGACCATGAACAAGCCGATGGCCAGCAGCGCGGTGCCGATCGGGCGGCGGATGAAGGGGCCGGACAGGTTCATCGTGCGGCCGCCCACGGCAGCGGGGCGTGGATCATGCCTGCGGCTCCTGCAGCGAACCCTCGCGCAGCGCACGCTGTTCGCGGCGGCGCGCCAGCCACTCGGAGAAGCGCTCCATGTACAGGTAGATCACCGGCGTGGTGTACAGCGTCACCAGCTGCGACAGCAGCAGGCCACCGACGATGGCGATACCCAGCGGGCGGCGCAGCTCCGAACCGATGCCGGTGCCCAGCGCCAGCGGCAGTGCGCCGAGCATGGCCGCGGCGGTGGTCATCATGATCGGGCGGAAGCGCAGCAGGCAGGCGCGGCGGATCGCTTCGTGCGCGTTGGCGCCGGCGCGGCGCGCCTCGATCGCGAAGTCGACCATCATGATGCCGTTCTTCTTGACGATGCCGATCAGCAGCACGATGCCGACGATGCCATCCACCGACAGGCTCAGCCCGCACAGCATCAGCGCCAGCAGCGCGCCGACACCGGCCGGTGGCAGCGTGGAGATGATCGTGATCGGGTGGATGTAGCTCTCGTAGAGCACGCCCAGCACGATGTAGATCACCACCAGCGAGGCCAGCAGCAGCCACACCACATCGGTCTGGCTGCCGGTGAATTCAGCGGCCTTGCCGATGAATTCGGCATGCAGGTGTGCCGGCATGTCCAGGCTGTCCTTGGTCTCCTGGATCGCACGCACCGCTTCGGACAGCGAATAGCCCGGCGCCACGTTGAACGACACGGTCACCGCCGGCAGCTGCTGCTGGTGGCTGACCACCAGCGGGGCGCTGCTGACCTTGCCTTCGGCCAGCGCCGACAGCGGGATGATGTTGCCGGCGCCGACGGTGATGCCGGTGTTCTGCGCGCCGATGCCGGTGGCGGTGGACGAGTTGGAGGAGGTGACCTGGCCGAAGCTGGTGGCATTGGTGCCGGTCAATGCGCCGGCGCCGTTGGAGGCGACCGCCAGCTGTTCCATCAGCGCGGTGCTGGTGCGGAACTCCGGTGCCACTTCCAGCACCACACGATACTGGTTGAGCTCGGTGAAGATGGTCGAGATCTGGCGCTGGCCGAACGCATCGTAGAGCGTGTCGTCGATGGTCTGCATCGGCACGCCCAGCACGCTGGCCTTGTCGCGGTCGATGTTCAGCTCCAGGGCGCGGCCCTGGTTGGACAGGTTGTTGTCGACGTCGGCCAGTTCCGGGCGCTTGCGCAGCGCTTCGGTCAGGCGCGTGGCCTGGGTCGCCACCGTCGCCGAATCCACGTCCGACAGCGAGTACTGGTACTCGGTGGCGGCCACGCGGGTATCCAGGGTTACGTCCTGCACCGGCTTCAGGTACAGCGCCACGCCCGGAATGCCGGCCACTGCCTTCTGCAGGCGCGGCAGGATCTCATCCAGGCCGTCGCGCTGGCTGCGCTCCTTCAGCACGATCGACAGCTGGCCCTGGTTGAGGGTGGGGTTCATGCTGCCGGCGCCGATGAAGGCCGACACGCCGGTCACGTCCGGATCCTGGCGCAGCGCTTCGGCCACCTGCCTGGTGCGCTGCTCCATCTGCGGGAAGGCGATGTTCTGGTCGGCCTGCACCACGCCGGTGATCAGGCCGGTGTCCTGTTCGGGCAGTAGGCCCTTGGGAATCAGCACGTACAGCAGCACGGTCAGCACCAGCGCGCCACCGGCCACGGCCAGGGTCAGCCGCTGGTGGCCAAGCACCCAGTCCAGGCTGTGCTCGTAGAGGCCGACGGTGCGCGTCCACAGGTTCTGCTTGCCGGCCGCCGCCGCGCGCTCATGCGCGTCCTCGCCCTCGGGCAGGGCATCGGGCTTGAGCAGGTAGGCGCACATCATCGGGGTCAGCGTCAGCGAGATCAGCATCGACAGCACCACGGCGATGCTCAGCACCCACGCGAACTCGTGGAACAGGCGGCCGGTGACGCCGGGCATCAGCAGCAGCGGCAGGAACACCGCCACCAGCGAGACCGTCAGCGACAGCACGGTGAAGCCGATCTGGCGTGCGCCGATCTCGGCCGCTTCCTTGCCACTCTTGCCCTGCTCGATGTAGCGCACGATGTTCTCGATCATCACGATTGCATCGTCGACCACGAAGCCGGTGGCCACCACCAGCGCCATCAGCGAGAGGTTGTCCAGCGACATGCCGGCGAAGGCCATCACCGCGAAGGTGCCGGCCAGCGAGAGCGGTACTGCCACCGACGGGATGATCGTGGCCCACAGGCGGCGCAGGAACACGAAGATCACCGCCACCACCAGGCCGATGGTGAGGATCAGGGTGAACTGCACCTCATGCACCGAGGCGCGGATGGTCTCGGTGCGATCGTTGAAGATTTCCAGGTGCACGTCGGCCGGCAGCACGCCCTGCAGCTGCGGCAGGATCGCGCGGATGCGCTCGACGGTCTGCACGATGTTGGCACCGGGCTGGCGGCGCACTTCCAGCAGCACCGCCGGCTTGCCATCGGCCCAGGCGGCCAACTGGTCGTTCTCCACGCCATCGATCACCTCGGCCACGTCCGACAGCCGCACCGGGCGGCCGTTCTTGTAGCTGATGATGGTGTCGCGGTACTCGGCGGCGCTGGCCAGCTGGTCGTTGGTGCCGATGCTGTAGGACTGGGTCTTGCCGTTCAACGAACCCTTCGGCGCGTTGACGTTGGCCTGGGTCAGCGCGCTGCGCAGCTGTTCCAGGGTCAGGCCCATGTTCGACAGCTGCGCCGGATTGACCTGGATGCGCACGGCCGGGCGCACATTGCCGGCGATCGAGACCAGGCCCACGCCCTGCACCTGCGACAGGCGCTGGGCCAGGATGGAATCGGCGTAATTGTTGACGTCGCGCAGCGGGCGCGTGTCAGAGGTCAGTTTCAGGGTGACGATGGCCGCGTCGGCCGGGTTCACCCGGTTGTAGACCGGCTGGTAGGGCAGCGACGAGGGCAGGGTGGCCTGGCGGATCGCCGCCTGCACGTCCTGCGCGGCGATGTCGATGTCGCGGTCCATCGAGAACTGCAGGATGATCGTCGACAACCCGGCCGACGAGTCGGAGGTCATCAGCTCCAGCCCGGAAATCTGCCCGAACTGGCGCTCCAGCGGGGTGGTGACCAGCGAGGCCATGGTGGTGGCGTTCGCACCGGGGTACTGGGTGGTGACCACAAGGCTGGGCGCATCGATTTCCGGCAGCGCCGACACCGGCAGCTTGCGGTAACCGAGGATGCCCAGCAGCAACAGGCCCGCCATCAACAGCGAGGTGGCGATCGGGCGGCGGATGAAGATCGTCGAAAAGCCCACGGACTGATCCTTGCTGGCACTTCAATGTCGGCGCCGGCAGGTCCGCCGGCGCGAGGGAGAACCGTGGCCTGCGCTCAGCGCGGGCCACC
>NZ_JBHHMJ010000143.1:0-2043 GCF_042136455.1 Stenotrophomonas sp. 3diitr2024 | reverse complement strand
CGACAGCCTGCGCCCGGCAGGCGGCAGCCAGATGGCGGTTTCGGGGCAGAACGATGACGGCCGGCTCCCTTGACGGCCGGGTCGCGGCCTGCGCGGTCGGGGGTTGGGCAGCCCCGTCTGTTGTTGTCACGCTGGTGGAATGAAAGCGACTCAAGATATTATAGATAAATTAGAAGTACCGGAAGTAGTTTTAGATAAAATGAAGCTGGAGAAAAGCAGAGATAAATATAAACTGAAATTTACATTAAAAGGGCAAGAAACAGAAAGTATGTTAACTAGCATGGATGAAACGCAGAAGAAAATGTTACAAGCACAAAATGCGAAGATAGAAGAAGTGGATGCAGAATATATCATTACAAAAGATTTTAAATATGAATCAGCAAAGATAGACATGATTATGAGTAGCAATGGCAAGGATAAAGCACACATTATTACGAACGCAAAATATACGTCGTATGAAAAGTTTGACCCAATACAATTGCCAGCAGCAAAGTAACAGTTTTGATAAGGAGGGACCTAAAATAAGGTCCCTCTTTTTTGTATTCTTTCTTCATAGGAAAATAGGTACAATATAAAGAGGAAAAGATGTAGAAGAGGAGAGTGTCATTTGAAAAAAGGAAAGATAGCGGCGGTCATTGTTGCATATACGGTTTTGCTTGCAACGTCTGTACATACGTATAAAAAACAAATTGATCATCCTATTATGAGTGATGTAGGTAAATTGCTTCCGACAAAAATAAAACGTGTTGAAAGTGCTACGGAAGAGCGCTCGTTAATAAAATTAGTGCGAGATGCAAAAGTTTCAGGAGAGAAAATTTCCATTGCAGGCATGCAACATAGCCAAGGAGGACAGACATATTATCCAAATGGCACGATGCTCGATATGAAAGGATATAATAAAATATTAGAATTTGATCCAGAGAAGAAGCAGATTACAGTTCAAAGTGGTGTCACGTGGAATGATATTCAGAAGAAAATAAATCCATATGGCCTTGCGGTACAGGTCATGCAGTCTCAAAATATTTTTACTGTTGGTGGTTCATTAAGTGTAAATGTACACGGGCGTGATATTCGTCATGAGGCACTAATTGATACAGTAGATTCATTTAGATTGTTAATGGCAGATGGTACGGTACGTAATGTAAGTAGAGAAGAAAATGCAGAGTTATTTCCATATGTCATTGGGGGTTACGGTTTATTTGGAGTTATTTTAGATGTGACGCTGAAGTTAACAGATGATGAATTATATGAAATGCACACGAGAATGATAGATTATAAAGAATACGTATCTTATTTCAAAGAGAAAGTGAAAAGAGATGAAAATGTTCGTATGCACTTAGCGCGTATTTCTGTTGCTCCAAATTCATTTTTAAAAGAGATGTATGTGACAGATTATACTTTGGCACAAAATCAAAATATGAGAGAAGAGTACAGTGAATTAAAGGAAGAAAATATTATAGCGGTACCGAAATTTTTACTTGGGTTATCACGTTATAGTGATTGGGGAAAGAATACGTTTTGGGATATACAAAGAGGTTATTTTGAACGTACAGATGGAAAGTATGAGACGCGTAATAATGTTATGAGATCAGATAGTGCTTTTATGGAATATGAAAATCCAAATAGGACCGAAGTGTTACAAGAATACTTTGTGCCTATAGATGCTTTCACGGAGTATATAGATGATTTACGTAACGTATTAAATGAAGAAGAGTTTAATTTACTCAACATTACGATTCGTTACGTGGAAAAGAATGAAAATGCAGTTTTGTCCTATGCGAAAGATGATATGTTTGCGCTGGTTCTTTTGATTAACCAGGGACGCTCAGAGAGTGAGATAAAGAAAACAGAGGATGTCATTCGGAAGATGATTGATGTTACTTTAAAGCATAACGGTAGTTACTATTTGCCGTACTATTCTTATCCAACGAAAGAGCAGTTAAAGAGGGCATATCCTCGTATTGAAGAATTTCTCAAGAAAAAGAAGGAAGTAGATTCAGAAGAGAGATTTGTGAATTTATTTTATAGGGAGTATACGAAATG
>NZ_JBHHMJ010000137.1:0-22732 GCF_042136455.1 Stenotrophomonas sp. 3diitr2024 | reverse complement strand
ACAGGGCCCGACGCGGGCCCGCCAACCTGGTAGTGCCGGCCGCTGGCCGGCAACCTCATGCATCACGGCATGCACGCATGGCGTGGATCTACCCACCAATGTGGTAGTGCCGGCCGCTGGCCGGCAACCTCATGCATCGCGGCATCCACGCATGGCGTGGATCTACTGTAGAGCCGAGCCCATGCTCGGCTGCTCTCCGGGCTACCTCAATCCTTGGTAACGCGGTTGATCTCGGCCAGGCTGGTGATGCCCGCAGCGGCCTTCTTCAACGCCGACTGGCGCAGATCGTTCACCCCGATCTGCTGCGCGGCCTCGGCAATCTGCAACGCATTGCCGCCAGCCAACACGATCGTGGCGATCTCGTCGGTCATCGGCATCACCTGGTAGATACCGGTACGGCCCTTGTAGCCCTCGGTGCACTCATCACAGCCGACCGCCTCGTACAGCTCGATACCCGCGTCCAGCTGCGCCTGGGTGAAGCCTTCGGCCAGCAGCGCATGCTCGGGCAGATTGGCCGGGCGCTTGCAGTTGCTGCACAGCCGGCGCGCCAGGCGCTGCGCGATCACCAGCGTCACCGAGCTGGTGATGTTGTACGGCGCGATGCCCATGTTCATCAGGCGCGCGATGGTCTGCGGCGCGTCGTTGGTATGCAGCGTGGACAGCACCATGTGGCCGGTCTGCGCCGCCTTGATCGCGATCTCGGCCGTTTCCAGGTCGCGGATTTCGCCGACCATGATGATGTCCGGATCCTGTCGCAGGAACGAGCGCAGTGCCGCGGCAAAGGTCATGCCGCGCTTGTTGTTCTGCTGCACCTGGTTGACACCGGGCAGGCGGATTTCCACCGGGTCTTCGGCGGTGGAGATGTTGCGCGTCTCGTCGTTGAGGATGCCCAGCGCGGTGTACAGCGACACGGTCTTACCCGAACCGGTCGGGCCGGTCACCAGCACCATGCCGTACGGCTTGTGGATGGCTTCCAGGAACAGTTTCTGCTGGTCCGGCTCGTAACCCAGCTTGTCGATGCCCAGCTTGGCCGCGCTGCCGTCCAGGATACGCAGCACCACCTTCTCGCCGAACAGGGTCGGCAGCGTGCTCACGCGGAAGTCGATCTGCTTGGTCTTGGACAGGTTGAGCTTGATGCGTCCGTCCTGCGGCACGCGCTTCTCGGCGATGTCCAGCTGCGCCATCACCTTCAGGCGTGCGGCGATGCGCTGGTTCAGCTTCACCGGCGCGCGCGCCACCATCTTCAGCAGGCCGTCGATGCGCAGGCGCACGCGGTAGTCGTCTTCATAGGGCTCGAAGTGGATGTCCGAGGCGCCCTTGCGGATCGCGTCCACCAGCACCTTGTTGACGAACTTCACCACCGGGGTGTCGTCGCCCTTGGCATCGATGCCGGAGTCGCCGCCGGCGCCGAGATCCTCGTCTCCGGCTGCAACATCGAGGTTGCCCATGCCATCGTCGTCACCGCCCAGCGCGTCGCCCAGCGTGTCATGGCTGGCATGCCACTGCTCGAGCGTGCGGCGGATCTGGTCTTCATCCACCAGGATCGGCTCCACCACCAGGTTGGTGTGGAACTTGATCTCGTCCAGCGAATGCGTCGGGTTGCTGGTGCCCACGAACAGCTTGCCGCCGCGCTTGAACAGCGGCAGCACGTTGTGCTTGCGCAGCAGCTCCTCGCTGACCAGGCTCATCGCGTTCTGGCTGGCGTCGAACGTGGACACGTCGAACAGCGGCATGCCGAACTCGACCGCATTGGCGGCCGCCAACTGGGCCGCCCCGACCACCTTGTTCTGCGCGAACCAGGTCGGCAGCGGCTGGCGGGCCGCAGCGGCCTTGGCCATCGCGTCGCGGGCGGAAGCCTCGTCGAGTGCCCCATCCTGGACCAGGCGGCGGGCCAGACCGGTGATGCCGACGAGATTGGCGGTGGTTACGGCGTTCATATGGATCCTTGGCTCATCATGGGTCAGGCAGTGCGGCGCGCCTTCCAGGGGCACCGCACAGGGCAGCAGAACCTGCCGCGACCCGCTGGCCGACGACGACGCCAATCCTTCAGCATGACTGCCTCGCCCGGCACTCCCAGCCCGGCAGGCACGATCCTGACTCCCCCGGGGATGATAGCCCCGTCAACGGCCCGCCAACATCCCATTGGCAGGCCGAAGTGTGATCAACAGCCGTTTGGGCGATAGCGCGCTTCGAAGGCGCTGCCGTCGCAGGTCCAGGTGCCGTCGGCTGCGCGGCGGAGGATGAGGTCTTTGCCGTTGATCGGCGGAGCCCCACCTACTGTGCAAGTCACGTTGCCCACCCCTGAAGATGCAACCTCGGCATCAAGAGCGGTGCAGCGCTCCGAAACCCTTAACCCAATGTAGTCAGCAGTAATCAAGCTGGCGTCGCGACTGTCTTGAACGACCGTTTCAATCGTGGTTTTGCCTGGCCTGATTTCGGCAAGAGCGGACGTCAACTGGGACTTCGCCACGTAGTCCTGATACATCGGCAAAGCGATCGCCGCCAAGATCGCGATGATCGCAACTACGATCATCAATTCAATCAATGTGAAACCTCGAATTTTGCGCATTCCTCACTCCCCCTGAGTGCGACGAGTCCGGTGGCGCCGTCACTGCCACCAAAAAAGAGGCCCCGACTAGGCGGGGCCTCTGCACAGCTGGGAGCTACCTAATTAGGCGCTCTTGCAGCCGCTCGGAATGTACTTCGCTTCCGTGATCGAGGTGGTGCAGGTCCAGGTGCCGTCAGTATCAGCGCGCTTCAGGGTGATGGTTTCATCCTTGATCTTCGGGCTGCCCGCCAGCGTGCAAGCGATGCTGCCATCAGCGCCGTCGGTCACTTCAATGGCGGTGCAACGCTCAGAAACCTTCAGACCGATTGCAGCAGCATCAGCGATGGCCTTGCCTTCGTTGATGGCAACTTCGAACTGGGTCTTGCCCGGGGTGATTTCAGCCAGGCCAGCAGTCACCTGCGACTTGGCCACGTAGTCCTGGTACATCGGCAGAGCAATGGCGGCCAGGATGGCGATGATCGCAACGACGATCATCAGTTCGATAAGGGTGAAGCCCTTCTGGTTCTTCATTTTGGTACATCCCCAAGATAAGTGGTGGTTGATTTCAGAGCACAGGATCGGTCTGGCCAGTGGCCAGCTGAGCGGGTCCTGCCCCCTGCGGGTGGATCAACGCAGGTTGCGTGCCAACCCCGGCACGCCTCCCCCTGGATTTCCCCGCGCCCATGATGGCAGCTATTTCACGGATGGGAACCCCCTGGATGCGAATCTGCGATGGACGCGGCAATGTGACGCAGTGCGTCACCTTTGGTCGGCACCCGGCACGAATTCGCATCATGGGCCCCTTGGCAACTGCCCAGACGGGCATGAACCCGCTACCATCAGGGGCTAGATGCCCGCCTGGGGATGGCGGGCCTTGGGGAGCCGATATGTCTGTCAGTCGCAGTGCGATCAAGAAGGAGCCCGTGGCGCGCAGCACCACGGAGCTGCAGCCGTTTGTCTGGGAGGGGACCGACAAGCGGGGCGTGAAAATGAAGGGAGAGCAGGCCGCGAAGAACGCGAACCTGCTGCGAGCTGAGCTGCGCCGCCAGGGCATAAACCCCGGTGTGGTCAAACTGAAGTCTAAGCCGCTGTTCGGCGCGGCCGGCAGCAAGATCTCGCCAAAGGACATCGCGTTCTTCAGCCGCCAGATGGCCACCATGATGAAGTCCGGTGTGCCGATCGTCGGGGCACTGGACATCATCGCCAGCGGGCACAAGAACCCGCGCATGAAGAAGATGGTGGAGTCGGTCCGCACCGACATTGAAGGCGGCTCGTCATTGTACGAGGCCGTCAGCAAGCATCCTGTCCAGTTTGACGAGCTCTACCGCAATCTCGTACGTGCTGGCGAAGGTGCCGGCGTGCTCGAAACGGTGCTGGATACCGTCGCTACCTATAAAGAGAACATCGAAGCGCTGAAGGGCAAGATCAAGAAGGCGATGTTCTATCCCGCCATGGTCCTGGCGGTTGCCCTGCTGGTGAGTGGCATCCTGCTGGTCTGGGTGGTGCCGCAGTTCGAGGACGTGTTCAAGGGATTCGGTGCGGACCTGCCCGCCTTCACCCAGATGATCGTGAACATGTCGCGCTTCATGGTGTCGTGGTGGTGGCTGATCCTGCTGGTCATCATCGGTTCGATCGTCGGCTTCATTGCTGCCTACAAACGATCGCCGAAGATGCAGCACAGCATGGACCGGCTGGTCCTGAAGCTGCCGGTCATCGGGCAGATCATGCATAACAGCTCGATCGCTCGCTTCGCCCGTACCACCGCCGTCACCTTCAAGGCCGGCGTGCCCCTGGTGGAGGCCCTGGGCATCGTGGCCGGCGCAACGGGCAATACGGTTTACGAACATGCCGTACTGCGCATGCGCGACGACGTGTCGGTCGGCTACCCGGTCAACATGGCCATGAAACAGACCGCCCTGTTCCCGCACATGGTCATCCAGATGACCGGCATCGGTGAAGAGGCCGGTGCCCTGGACGCCATGCTGTTCAAGGTGGCCGAGTACTATGAGCAGGAGGTCAACAATGCCGTTGACGCCCTGAGCAGCCTGCTGGAGCCGATCATCATGGTGATCATTGGTACCATCGTCGGCGGCATGGTCATCGGCATGTACCTGCCGATCTTCAAGCTCGCTTCCGTCGTCGGATAATCACTACATGGCATTTCTCGACCAGCATCCCGGCCTCGGCTACCCCGCCGCGGCCGCCCTGGGGCTGCTGCTGGGCAGTTTCCTCAACGTCGTCATCCTGCGCCTGCCCAAGCGGCTGGAGTGGCAGTGGAAGCGCGATGCGCGCGAGGTCCTGGAGGAACCGGACTTCTACGAGCCCCCTCCACCGGGGATCGTGGTCGAGCCCTCGCACTGCCCGCACTGCAAGCACAAGCTGAGCTGGTACGAGAACATCCCGCTGTTCAGCTGGATCATCCAGGGCGGCAAGTGCCGCCACTGCAAGGCGCCGATCTCGCTGCAGTACCCGCTGGTCGAGGCCCTGACCTCGGTGCTGGTGCTGGCCTGCGTCTGGCAGTTCGGCTTCGGCTGGCAGGGCTTTGGCGCCATCGTGCTGACCTGCTTCCTGATCGCCCTGTCCGGCATCGACCTGCGCACCCAGCTGCTACCCGACCAGTTGACCCTGCCCCTGATGTGGCTGGGCCTGATAGGCAACATCGACAACCTGTACATGCCGGCCAAGCCTGCCCTGGTCGGCGCGGCGGTGGGCTATCTGTCGCTGTGGATGGTCTGGTGGCTGTTCAAGCAGCTGACCGGCAAGGAAGGCATGGGCCACGGCGATTTCAAGCTGCTGGCCGCCCTCGGCGCCTGGTGCGGGCTGAAGGGCATCCTGCCGATCATCCTGCTGTCGTCGGTGCTGGGCGCCATCATCGGTTCGATCTGGCTGTACACCCGGGGCCGTGACCGCGCCACGCCCATTCCGTTCGGCCCCTACCTGGCCATCGCAGGCTGGCTGTACTTCATGTGGGGCGCGCCCGTGGTCGAGCAGTACCTGGTGTTGAGCGGACTGCGCTGAGGGGAATCCCCATGAGCCGGTATGTAGTGGGCCTGACCGGCGGCATTGCCGCCGGCAAGAGCGAGGTGACCCGGCGCTTCGAGGCGCTGGGCATCGTGGTGGCCGACGCCGATCTGGCCGCCCGCGCGGTGGTCGCTGCCGGCAGCCCCGCCCTGAACCGCATCGCCGAGCGCTTCGGCGCCGACATGCTGCAGGCGGATGGCAGCCTGGACCGGGCGCGCCTGCGTGCCCACGTGTTCGCCGACCCGGCCGAACGGGCGGCACTGGAAGCGATCACCCACCCGGCCATCCGCCTGCTGATGCAACAGCAGTGCGAGCAGGCCGCCAGCCCCTATGCGATTGCCGCCATTCCGCTACTGACCGAGGTCGGTGGGCGGACCGCCTACCCGTGGCTGGACCGGGTGCTGCTGGTGGATGCACCCGAAGCCGTGCAGCACGCCCGGCTGATGCAGCGCGACGGCATCGACGCCGCACTGGCCGACAAGATGATCGCCGCCCAAGCCAGCCGCACGCAGCGGTTGGCACTGGCCGATGATGTGGTGGTCAACGATGGCCACCCGGAAGACCTGCAGGCGCAGGTGGAAGCGCTGCATGAGCGCTATTTGGATTTGGCTGGGGGCTGAGCCGTCCGCATTGCGCGGAAGCGCTTTCACACACAACTTGGATCTCCTGAGATATTTCATCCACTCATCTCGATCGGCCTCGGCGTCCCTTTTTCCGCCTACGCCTTTCCGCAGATCCTTTTCCGTGCCAAACCACAATGGAAACAAAAATGAACATCACCCCCGCAACAACCCAGGAAAAGCCCATCAACTTGTTATAGACCGATTGCCCGAACAAACGAATCAAGGCGCTATACAGACCGCAGTTCGCTCGGCAAGGACTTGTCCCAATCAATGCATCGTCCATGACCGCCACGCCATAGACGACCATCAGCACACCTACGAGACATCCGAAAAGACGTACGGCAACCATCTATCTTCCTGTGTGCGCACCAAAGACTCTGCTATGGGCGCGAAGAACGCCAATCTCTTGGTGGATGAATCAAGCCCCTCAGCTCTACGGCTCAAGAATTCCTGATCGCCCTCGCTCGATCAAAGTGAAGTCGTACTCAGCGTCTGCACAGTGCAGCAGACCGAATCCAGGCGCTCGCAACAACGCACCTCGTCCGAGGTACCGCCACTCTTCCGCGGAAAAGCCAACTGCATAAGACTCATCATCGATCACGGCAACCACGATCCCGCGCGTTCCGCCACCAAGATCAACGGTGTCGCCAAGTAACACCTTTTCCCCATGTGGGTAGTTCATAGGAAGCACTCAGGAAAGTCCATGAATGTCGACGAGATCAGAGCGGGCTTCGAGCTCAAGCATGCTTCGGATAGCGCCATACGGGGCGGCCGATTCGGATCTCCATTGTCGGCCACCAACAGGACCGAGCTAGACATACGGATCGAAATCCAATGAGACTCCACTAGACGCCATCAGTCTGATCACGTCACAAGAAAGATTGAAACCCGGCCACACCCCGCGCTGACTCGATAGGCGTACTCCCACCTCCAGCGCCCACACCTTCGCCTCTCCTCCCACCTTCTCAAGGCCGCGCTGCAACGCTTCATGAACTCCCCCTTGGATGTCGCCAGTTCCATATTGCTGGCGCTCGACTCTGGAAAGGATGACTTCTTCACCACTTACAGGAGAGTCACCAACGAGAACGACAACCAGCTCAGGTCGCGTCGATGGAGCACATTCCTCCTCCAATTCCAAACCATCTGCGCCGCCGTCTCCAGTCAACTCGGGATCAAAACTTAATGAGGCAGATATAGATGCCATCTTTTCAAGGGTTGCGGAAGAGAGATTTAGACACGCCCTACCTCCCTCGCCTACCCGAACTCACACGGTGATCTCAGGAGCCTGATGGGTCGACTCAGCCAGGATTGCCGCTCCGCGACATTCAATGACTTTCCTGATCAGAACATCCGCAGCATCCAGCTCATTCACTTCGCGCGACAGCGGCGCCATCAAGTCACAGCTCGCACAGCCAGTTACCGAAGCCGTCAATTTCACTTCAATCTCAGGATGCATCACTTCCACCGATGATTGGCAACTTCCACGAATAGAGCAGCGGATTATACGAACACCAGAATGATGCAATCGAAGCTTCGCTGCGGACCGAGCCGCTTGCAATGCGCGGAAGCCCTTTCGCGCATGACTTGGATTTACTGAGACATTCCATCCACTCATCTCTATCGACGTCGGCGTCCCTTCTTCCGCCTACGCCTTTCCGCGAGTCCTTTTCCGCGCCAAACCACAACGGAAACAAAAATGAACATCACTCCCGCAACAATCCAGGAAAAGCCCATCAATTTGTTATAGATCGACTGGCCGAACAAACGAATCAAGGCGCTATACAGACCACAGTTCGCTCGGCAAGGCCCTGTCCCAATCAATGCATCGTCCATGACTGCAACGCCATAGACGACCATCAATAGACCCACAAGAAAGCCGAATATCCGCAGGACCACCACTTATCTGCGCCCCTTCCAATTGATTAACGTGTCGCGCACTATCTCAATGATATCGGCAGACTCGACCTCGGGCCTTGATAGAAGTGGCGGATACGGATTTGTATAGTAGGCGCTCGCACAAGAGCAGCCGCGCGCATGAACCTGCGCCACAGTTGGATCAGACGGAAATCCGCCCACCATTACGTCGCCACTGGTACAGCGGTCCTGAGATGCCCTGCAAATTTCAACGGCACAATACTGGGTGTAGTCATGCTCACTCACAAGACTTGCCGCGTTCTCCAATGACCCCACGTCCTCAGGCGAAAGCCCCCGTGAATAGATGGGCGAGGAGAGTGAGTTCGATTGAACCGCTCTTACTTGCGCACGAAGCGCCTGCCTTCTCTGTGCTGAGTTCCCGCCCCCATGTCTATTCATGTTCGGCGGGGCTCCGCCTCTCAGCCCCAGTGGGTCCACTAGTGACAACGGATCTCCTTCGACATAGGAAAACGTTGACAACCCACCCCATAGTCCAATGGGATCACTCTGCAGATATCGTCCCGTCTCAGAATCATAGTCGCGGCGGTAGTTGTAGAAGAGTCCATTTGCATCCGTGGTCTGTTGCCCCGGAAAGCGCAGCGCCAGCTCGAACGCCACACCGTCTCCGTCCGGATCGGCATTCGGAATCTGGTTGCCGAACACTTCACTCTTACTGCTCCACTCCCAGATCGCCGAATCGCGCGCCGGGTCGATCACCACGCGCGGCGTGCCCAGATGATCCGGCTGGACATAGGCCAGCTCCGGAACACCGTTACCCCGCACATTGATCAGCGCCACCGGATAGTTTTCCAGCCAGATGGCTTGCTGCTGTGCCTGGCCCGTGGCCGAATAGTTGCCCAGCCACTTCCCCGCTTCGTCATACAGGGTGATCTGAGCAGCGCCACCGGCTGGGGTGCGCAGCACGCGCTCACCGCGATGGTTGTAGGCGTAGCTTTCCAGCACAGCTTTGCCCTGCTTCACCGCGTTCATGCGATTGGCATCGCTATAGGTGAACGCCTTGCTGCCGATGCTGGTGGTGTTACCCGCTGCGTCATGGCTACGTGCCTCGCCATCCACCGCGGTCAACCGGTGGCTGGTTGCTGGATAGGTGTAGCTGGCGGTACCTGCCGAGGTGGTCAGCGCGGTCCGATTACCGGTGGCGTCATAGGCATAGGTTTCAATCGGCGTGCCGGTTGCACCATCCCGGGTCTGAGTCAGGCGGCCCAGCGCATCGTAGCCATATCGCGCCAGCGTGGTCGTCCCGGTGCCGTCCTTGACTTCAACAATATTCCCATCCGCGTCGTAGCCGAATCCGATGGACAAGCCTCCGGGCGCCGCGTCATACACCCGAGTCGGACGGTAATCGGCATCCAACTCCCGAAGCAGATGGCGGCCGTTACCGTACGCCCAACCCGTCATCGGGCCAAACGGTGCGTACGTGATGTTGGTAACGACCACCTTCCGAGCCTGCCCTGGAAGCGTCAGTCCTACCTCACTGGCACGGCCCAGATTGTCGTAGGCATAGTCGGTGATACTGCCATCCGGATAGGTCAACCGCTCCAGCCTCCCCGCCTTGGTGTAGGAGTAGCGCAGAGTCAAACCAACCCCGTCGACCGTCTGTACCTTGCGTACCAACTGACCGAAACGGTCATAGCAGTATGCCGTACTGCCACCCGCATGCAGCACCTGACCCACGCGCCCCTCGCCGAAGCGCTCACCAGCCGGGCAGACCGCAGGGGCAGCATCATAGGCGTAGACCACATCCAGATTCGGGTCCGCATAAGTGATGCTCTTGAGGCGGTTAAGCACATCGTAGCTGTAGGTCGCTTTCACATCGCGCGCATCGGTGCGCGTCGTGCGATTGCCCATAGCATCCACCGTGAAACCGTCACTGCCAGTATCGGGACTAAGCTGGCCCTGGGGAGCACCAAAACCATCGTATGTGTACTGAGTGGCAAGGCCCTTGGGATCGACGACCTGCTCTACCTGCCCGTTGGCGGAATAGGCATAGCGGACTTCGGCATTGATCCCACCCGCGTCTTGAATCTGCACTTTGGGGCGATCTGCACCATCATAGGTACTCTTTGAAACAACACCCAGCGGACTCTCGGTCTCCAGCACGTTGCCATTGGCATCATGACGGAAGAGGAAAGGCTGTCCGTCAGCACCCACCTGTCGGGTCATCTGGCTATGGGTGTCGAACTGACGATCCCCAAACCGCTTCAACGCACCACTACTGTCCCGAACTTCTTCGCGGACGCGGTTGCCAGCGGCGTCCAGGATGTAGGTGACACGGTTACCGGCCGCGTCCTCGATGGCCACCAGTCGATCAGCCGTGTCATAGACCATGCGAACCCACACACCATCTGGCCCGGTGACACGAGTCCGCTTGCCCGTTGAGCTGTACTCATAAAGGCTGATGCGGTCATTGGCCGGCACATCGCCCTTGAGCGTCTCCGTCAGAACGCGCCCCATCGAATCGAACAACCGCTCGACTACGGAACCATCGATGCCACGAATCTGAACCGGGTTACCGAGCGCGTCATACTCCAGCAACTCGGTGCGCTGACCCAACGCATTGACGATTGCCCGCAGGTCGCCCTTGCGATGGGAACATGCGCCCCCTGCGTCACAGCCCGGATCATTTGCGCCGAAGTACTCAAACTGCGTGACATTGCCCGCCGGATCCTTGATCGAGCGCTGAAGGCCCACGAGGGGGCACAGCATTGCATTGGCGGCCACATCTGCATCCGTGCAATACGCACGTGCCGTCTGCCGGACATTGCCAGGCGCAACGGGTAGGGAGCCACACACGTAATCCGTGCCCTGCGTTGCATCGTACTGGCATGAATAGAGAGCACGCCCCGCTGTATCCAGCACTTCTCTATCAAGCGAAACGAGCTGTTCATCGCCAGCGTTCTTCTGGCTCACACGTTGTTCAATCACCCTGTTGCCCGAATCACGGACCGTCCGCGTCACCCGCCCCAATGATTCCTCTGTCGTCGTCAGCACCTGCGAAACCGGGCCACTACTGGAGTCAGCGTAGGCGTATGACGTCCGATTCCCCAGCGCGTCCTGCGTATAGGAGGGTCGGCCATTTGGCGTAAACCCGAACGACTTGCTCCCGTTTGAGTCCGTGGTTTGGGTGATCTGCCGGAACTTCTCACCGCCAATGAAGTTCTGACGGACCTCACCCAGGCTGTTCACGGTCGTCGCCGAGCCATCACTGTTGTAGTTAATGGTGATGGCATCCACAGACTGCCCCGCCGACCAGAGATGGCTCCCCGTGACCTTGGCCTTCTCGTTGTACGAGAACGTTGCGTACCGCACGCCGCCTTCGACGATGCCCGTCAACAGGTTACGCCCCGCCGCCGGGGCGAGCCCAGGCTCCGCGTACAGATACTGTCGAGAGGTGCCATCGGGCCTTACGACCCCTGTAAGGTTATCGAAGTCATCGTAGGTGTATGTAGCCGCTGAGCCGTCGGGGAGCGTAATTGAGATCAGCCTGCCACGTTCGTAGGCGAAGACCAATGACCGACCCAACCCATCAACGGCTCGCCGCAGTCTGCCATTCGCATCGTAGTGAAGCGAGACGCCGTTCTTTGGATCAGGGTCGCCGATCGCAATCAAACGTCTCTGCGCATCGAAACGCCGTGTTGATCCTGACGCCTCAATGAGCTCGAAGCCACCGTCAGGAAGCTTCCTGAGCATCTCTGCAGAAGCGCGATCCCCGCGTCCGGACAGATACGTCTCCAGGTAACCTCTTTCTGTGAAGCGCCCGGTGCCATAAACAGTCGTCAGCATTCCCATGTAAGTATGGGACCAGTTCACGCCCAACTCGGGTGAGATCTGGATCTGCCCCAGCGAGTGATAGGAACGGACGAAGTCCTTCCCTGCAAACTGGAAATCCACTTCAAACCGTGCTTTATCGCCCGTGGCGGGAAAACACGGATTGCAGTTTCCAGGCGCCGATTCAGTCTGCGTTATGTTGTACACATAGATTGCCTGCGCCGGCATAGTCGGCTCGCACAGTAGAGGCCAATCCAAGCCAAGTCCGCCCGGGACGTACGCAGGATTGTCAGCATGCTTCGGCTGGAAACCCGCTGGGCAATCAAAATGCTGAATCTTCGCCAGCGAGAAGTTACGCAGGGAAGGAGGCTCGTTACCATTACCCCAACCCGGGCACCAAACGGTGTAGTTGTACTTTCGATTCGCCGCTCCCGGCAGAGCCGACGAGAACGAGATTGAGCCGTAGCCATAAGTTCGACGAACACTCGCATAATCCGGTGCGTAGCTTCCCTCGAAACCTTCCTCAACATGAGGACAAGCTGGCCAAGTTGCTCTGAAGTTCGCCAACATCCCCTTGACCGCTTCTTCCTCATTTGCGCATTTTGTGGCGTTGTAAGGATCGATCGCTGGGGAGCAGATGCCTTGACGTGAGTCCCAACCCGATATCACGTAGCCGGGCGGGTACAGGACACTGGGGGAATGATCATCTACGGTATAGCGGATCATGAAGACCGGACCACTCGCAGAATCCATGTACTGATGTGTCTCGCGCCTACGCCAGAGGTTGCCGTACGAACCGGCATTTTCCCGAAGCTCGGCCTCCGCCTCATAAAGGCTTGAGAAACACCTTTCGTAGCAGTATCTCGTTACCCGCTCCTGAGCGTTAGCATTGAGGGAGAAGATCCCACCTAGCATCAGGATCAAGACAGGAAATCCGAAAGCCGCTACAGCCCGGCATAGATGCGCAGCCCGATCTTTCAATGAGGCCACCGAGGCGATCTGCCGCATTGCGGCCAGCGCACATCCGGTCGAATCTAAACACAGAACACCCACAACCACCTCCTTGTGGAAAAAGCGAAAGAAAGCAATGCTACAAGGGCGCACCTAATTCCAAGCATTAGCCTTGCGATGGCCTGTGCACGGCTTCCTTCTGACTCTACACAGGAGACGCTTCCTGTGAAACCTTGGTGCCGCATCCAGACGCAGAGCATTGGACTGTGGCAATTGAGCTGCGATCCCCTCCCGCCTCATCGTGGCAAGCGAGTTCATCGCATATCCCCATCGTTAGGGGCAGCAAGACGTAACGGCAGTTTGTGGCCGCCCGACCGCCCCGAAGCAGCGCGCGAAGCGGCCACAAGCGGACCACAGAAAGCGTACGCGCGACCCAAGGCAGTTGCGGCAGCAGATCGCGCATCCACGCATTGCGTGGACCTACTCCAGCTGCAGGCGGGCATAGCGGGCCAGTTCTCGTGCGCCAAGCAGCAATCCATCTACGACATCCGGGCTGAGCTGCTGGTGGGCACCGCCCTGTTCGCGGGCCGCCTCGGCGGCGTGCAGCACCTGCATGAGTGCATTCAAGCCGGCCAGGGTGCGGCTGAGGCCGGCCATGGTGGCCGCCTGTGCCGGGCTGAGGCCCTGTGCTTCCAATCGCCGCCCGTCGGCTGCATCGCGACCGTCCATGCGGGCCAGCAACGCAGGCAGCAGATCCTTGGGATCATCGAGCAGGGTTTCGACGCGTTCGGCGACGTCGGCCGGCAGCAGGTCGGCGGCTTCGCCGATCAGGGCGTGCAGCTGGGGGAACAAGGGGCGTGCGGACATGGTGAATCTCCTCGCAGACGACGAGCCACCTGCGGATGCGAGGTGGCGGACGGTGCGGGTTGGCGTACCGGAGACCCAACAACTCAAGCGCGAGGAAAAAGACTCCAGCGGATTCTGATGAATCCCCACGCACCATCCGCCGAAACAAGGCAGCCGATGCATTTTCCGTGATGAGCCGCAGCACACCCGGAGCGCTTGAGTTGAAGGTTTTTTTCAGGACGCCAATCCCGGCCAAGGCACCTGCCCCGGCCGACCCATCTGGCCATCACGCAGCGCTGTGATCTGTAAGGAAATTCTCAAGCCGCAGCTGAGGCTACGAATGCGTGCATGTGGACACGCACGCGGCGTGGCGGCGGTCACGGTGATGTCGTGTTGGGCTTCTGGCGCATCACGTCTGCGAAGCTAATTCGATGGCACAAGCGACACAGGGCGCAAAACGAACCCGCTGTAGAGCCGAGCCTATGCTCGGCTCCGGGAAGCCACCGCAGCCGAGCGCGGGCTCGGCTCTACAAACGTGGAGCACCCACCAAGGTAAAGCCCCTTACAACGGCTTCGGCGAGAACGTCAGGGTGGCGATCACGCCGCGCTCGCCACCGGGGCGCACGCTCACCTGCCAGCCATACAGATCGCACAGGCGGCTGACGATCGACAGGCCGATGCCACCGCCCTGCGAATGGCCGGCATGCGTGCCGCGATAGCCCCGCTGGAACAGCTTGGCGGCATCCTCTTCGCTCAGCCCCGGTCCGCTGTCGGTCACCGACACCGAATTGCTGCCGACAAAGACGCGCACTTCGCCATCCTGCGAGTACTTCACCGCGTTGCCGATCAGGTTGCCCAGCGCCACCGACAACGCGGCTTCCGGCGCATCGATCACCAGGTTGCGCTCGCCTTCCAGTGCCAGTTCCAATGGCTTGCCTCCCAGCTGTGCACGGTGGGCGTCCAGCAGCTGTTCGGCCACGCGCGCGACGTTGCTGGTGCCCTGCCCGCGTTCATTGCGCGACAGCAGCAGCAGTGCGCCGATCAGGTCGCTGCACTGTTGTTCGGCGCGCTGGATGCGCTGCAGACGCTGCAGCACCTTCTCATCCAGGCCGGGCCGGGTCAGCAGCAGCTCGGTGGCGCCACGGATCACCGCCAGCGGCGTGCGCAGCTCGTGGCTGACGTCGGCATTGAACTCACGGTCGCGCTGCACCACTTCGGTCAGCCGCGACGAATAATCATCCAGCGCCTGCGCTAGTTGCCCCACTTCGTCATCGGGGAAACGTGGCGCCAGCGGCTCGGGCTCGCTGGTGCCGCCGCGATAGGCACGCAGCCGCGCGGCCAGGTCCGAGACCGGCTTCATCACCTTCGAGGCCGACCACCAGCCCAGCACCAGCGACAACAGGCTGAACACCAGCACCGACAGTACCAGCGCGCGGTTGAGCTGCTGCCCGCCGCGCACGCTGTCGGTCATGTCGTAAGCCAGGAATGCCCAGGCGTCGGGCGTCTTGCGCACGGCCAGCTTGTACGAATAGCGCTGGCCGCGCTCGTCCACGCCACCCATGTTGTACAGGCCATCCTTGAACTCGTACCAGTCCGGCTCTTCCTCGCGCAGCGCCTCGAACTTGTCAGGCTTGATCAGGCGCGCACGCATCTGCTGCACGGGCAGGTCGGGGTTGCGATCCGGGCTCTCGTAGAACCGCCGCACGTACTCGTTGATGTTGCGGTTCATCACGTCTTCCACCAGCTGGTTTTCCACGCGCATGCGGGCCCAGTTGGTGGCGAACGCGAACAGTGTCGTCAGGCAGAAGCCCAACAACACGAACGAGACGATGATGCGGCTGCGCAGGCGCCGCCGATACGGCGAACGCCGGCGCTCCCCCTTGGTTGCCACGGAATCAGGCTTCCGGGGTGGCGATGCGGTATCCGATGCCATGGCGGGTCTGGATCAGCGGCACTTCAAACGGCTTGTCGACCACCGCACGCAGGCCGTGGATGTGGACACGCAGCGAATCCGAATCGGGCAGCTCTTCGCCCCAGACGCGGGTCTCCAGTTCCTGGCGGGTAACCACGGCCGGCGCGGCCTCCATCAGGGCCTGCAGAATCTTCAGCGCGGTCGGGTTGAGCTGCAGCAGCTTGCCCTGGCGACGCACTTCCAGCGTGTCCAGGTTGTATTCCAGATCGCCGGTTTCCAGCACGCGGGTCTGCACGCCCTTGCCGCGTCGCGACAAAGCGTTCAAGCGCACTTCCACTTCCTGCAGCGCGAACGGCTTGATCAGGTAGTCGTCGGCGCCGGAATCGAAACCGGCCAGCTTGTTGTCCAGCGAGTCGCGGGCGGTCAGCATCAGTACGGGGGTCTGCTTGCGCGCTTCGTTGCGCAGCTTGCGGCAGACTTCAATGCCGTCCATGCCCGGCAGGTTCAGGTCCAGAACGATGGCGTCGAACTCGTGGACCACCGCCAGGTGCAGGCCGGTCACGCCGTCGGCGGCGAAGTCCACGGTGTGGCCACGATCCTCAAGGTAGTCGCCAAGGTTGGCGGCGATGTCGCTGTTGTCTTCGATTACGAGAATGCGCACTGGGACCTCTGGTTCTTGAAGGGTCGTCGGGGGGCCAGGCCCACCTGCTCAGGATGCCCCTGTGCGGGTGGACGCGACGTCTACCTGCTGAACGATACAGGTTCCATTCTTAACATTTCGTACCGGAGGGACGACACCGGCAAACGCCCCCGGGGCGAGCGCTCAGCGGCTGATGCGCTGCTGGTCGGTCAGCGCCCGGCGGCTCTCTTCCTGGGCTTTGCGACGCTGGGCCACGGTCAGGCAGACGCTGGTCGGCATGTTGCTGCCGGTCAGGCGCTCGCGGCGGCAGATCATGCGGCTGTCGGCCTGGGCGCGGGTCATGATGGTGTTGACGATCTCCTGCTCGTTGAACAGGTCGTTGCGCTCCTGCGGGGCCAGCTCATCCAACTTCTCGCGGCCATTCATCTTGATCCGGATCCGGTTCAGCGCCTGCTGCACGCGGCTCTTGTCCTCCAGCCCGATCTCGCTGTAGTCCTCGCTGCCCATGGCCGTTTCAACGCGGCGGATCTGCTCGGATACCGGGGTGAAAGAATCCATCTGCACGGTGTCCTTCTGCGCCTTGGCCTGCACGGTGGCCACCAGGCCGAGCGACAGCATCAGGGCGAGCGTAGTGGTGCGGTACATGACGAGCTCCATGTTCGTCCATGAATAGGGTCTCGACTTTACGGTTGCGCCGATGCGTCCACAAGGGACGCACGGCAGGGTGACCGATGGCGGCCTGCGACCGGTCCAACCACGGTTACGGCTTGTAGTTGTTGAAACGCTGGTTGTCGTTGAGGGCCTTGCGGCTGTCTTCCTGCGCCTTGCGGCGCTGGGCCACGGTCAGGCAGACGCTCTGCGGCATGTTGCTGCCGGTGGTGCGCTCGCGGCGGCAGACCATGCGGCTGTCGGCATGGGCGCGGGTCATGATCGTGTTGATCACTTCCTGGTCGTTGAAGATCTCGGTGCGGTCCTGCGGGCTCAACTGCTCTACCCGTTCGTGGTCGCCCATCTTGATCTTGATACGGCCCAGCGCCTGCTGCACGCGGCTTTTGTCTTCCAGCCCGATCTCGCTGTAGTCCTCGGTGTTGATCGCCGTCTCAACGTTGCGGATCTGTTCGGCCACCGGCGCGTTGGCGTCGAACTTCACCTGCCCTTTCTCGGGCTTGGCGTGCGCGGTGGTGGCCAGTGCCAGGCCCAGCATCAGGGCGAAGGGGGTCATGCGCTGCATTGTTACCTCCAGGTTCTTCCATGAGTGGAACACCGACCCTGCGGTGCCACCGATACGCCGTTACGGCACCCCGGTGGACCGAAAGGCGGTGCGGTCAACGCCCGGCGGGCGGTGGGCTGAGCGTGTTGTAGCTGCGCTGGTCGTTGATCAGCGCCTTGCCTTTCTCTTCGATCCGGCGCCGTTCGGCCACGGTCAGGCAGCGGCTCCTGGGCATGTTGCTGCCGGTGGTGCGTTCGTACCTGCAGATCTGCCGGCTGTCGTCATGGCCACGCGCCATCAGGGTGTTGATGCGTTCCTGCTCGTTGAAGACCTCGGCCTGCAACTGCGGCGGCAGCTCCTGCACGGTCTGGCGTTCGCCCATGTGCTGGCGGATACGCGACAGCGCCTGCTGCACCTGGCCGCGATCCTCGGCAGACAGTTCGGCATAGTCGGGGGCAGCCAGCGCGGTTTCCACCTGGCGCATCTGCTCGGCGACCGACCCCTGCCGGTCCATCTGTACAGCGACTTTCTCCGGCTTGGCGGCAACAGCGCCAGACAGGCCCAGCAGCAACGCGATCGTCATGATGCGGTACATCGCCAACCTCCCGATCCATCCCGGAACGAAGGGCCAACTCTACGACCGTCACGCGGCCTCCACAAGAGACCTTGGGCACAGAGCCGACAGGCATAAAAAAGGCCCAGGCGGTGCACCCGCCTGGGCCTGAAGTCGTATCCCGATACCGATCCTGCTGAGAGGCAGAGCTGCGGTTCGCTGAAGCCTACGCCGGGGCCGATTAAAGCCTCGTTAAAGCCCCGGATCATTTACCCATGAGAATCACAACCCCATGAATAATCAAGGCTTTTTGATCTTCTCTACGTGTTCGATGATGCGTGTGGCCACGTCCACACCGCAGGCCGCTTCGATGCCCTCCAGCCCCGGCGTGGAGTTGACCTCCAGCACCAGCGGGCCGCGCGCGGAGCGGATCAGGTCCACGCCGCACACCGACAGGCCCAGCGCCTTGGCCGAACGCACCGCCACCTGCTGCTCGGCGCGACTGGCCTTGGCCGCCACGGCGGTGCCGCCAGCGTGCAGGTTGGAGCGGAAGTCACCCTCCGGTGCCTGCCGCTGCATCGACGCCACCACCTGGTCGCCCACCACGAAGCAGCGCAGGTCGGCGCCCTTGGCCTCGCCGATGAATTCCTGCATCAGGAAGTTGGCGTACAGGCCGCGCAGCGCTTCGACAATGCCGCGCGAGGCACTGGCCTTCTCGGTCAGGATCACGCCGCGACCCTGGGTGCCCTCATTGAGCTTCACCACATGCGGCGGCGGGCCAAGCATGGACAGCAGATCGACGGTGTCATCGGGGTTGTCGCCGAACACGGTAACCGGCATGTCGATGCTCTTGGCCGCCAGCAGCTGGTGCGCGCGCAGCTTGTCTCGCGAACGCAGGATGGCATCGGACGGATTGGGCGTGCGTGCGCCCATCAGTTCGAACTGGCGCAGCACGGCGGTGCCGTAGCGGGTGATCGAGGCACCGATGCGCGGAATGACCATGTCCACGCCGGTCATCGGCCGGCCCTTGTAGTGCATGGAAAAGCCATCGGCGGCGATGCGCATGTAGCAGCGCAACGGGTCGAGGATGCGCACGGTGTGGCCGCGCGCGCGCGCCGCCTCGACCAGCCGACGGGTGGAATACAGGGAGCTGTTGCGGGACAGGATGGCGAGCTTCATCGCGGAGGGATCGGTCGGCAGGCGCGCAGCATAGCGCGGGCGTGTGGCGGGCGGATGATGCCCGTCGTCGACGATCTCGAGCGTTGTGGATGAAGCTTCAGCTGTCCCGTTCAGCACTGACCTGGAAGCCACGGGCCGCTTCGCCCAGCGCCGCCACGCAGGCCATCTGCAGGGCAGAATTGCTGAATGCCTGCTGGTAGATCTGCTCGAGCAGTTCCGCGGCCTTGGGACCACCGGCACGCCCGAGCGCGCGCACGGCTTCAAGCTGCTTGTTCGAGCCGACGCCGGCGGAAAGAAAGATCCGATGGATGCGCTCGACGACGTCGTTCCGGCAGTTCATGGAAGGCAGCTCCTGGTCAGTATCCGCTCACGCTAGTCGGTCAGCGCCGGCCTGCCCATGGGAAAAGTTTGAAGCGTTACGCGCCCCCTCCGCAGCGCCTCTAGGAGTTCTACGAAAATGTCGCTTTCGGCTGGAAGCAGGCGAGCGTGCCGATCACCATGGAAGCTCCTCCCAAAGCGGAAATCCCGATGTCGAAAATGGAGCAACTTGCACAGAAGCTGCAGCAATCTGCACACGCGGAGCAGGCCAGGGCCGCCGCCGTCGAAAAGCAGTACCAGGACTGGATCCAATCGCTGCATGTGCTGTTCGACACCCTCGAACTGTGGCTGCAACCGTTGGTGCAGGCGGAGGTGGCCACGCTGCGTCGGGACACGGTCACCATCACCGAGAATCCGTCATCCGGGGAACTGAAAACCTACGCGGCCCCCGCACTGACCCTGAACGTCAATGGCAAGGCCGCCGCGATCAAGCCTCTGGCCCGCTTCTGCTTCGGCTGCCAGGGACGGGTGGATATTCTGGCCCGGGAAAACCAGTGGCACCTGACACGGCACTTGGAGCCGGACGAGGTCTGGTACCTGCACACGCATGATCGCGCCCAGGGACGCGTGCTGGACGCGGACGCGTTGGCCGCGGTGTTCGCGGCGTACTGAGGCTGTCTGAAGGAACCTGCGCGGCGGAAACGCGGCGCGGTCTTGAAGGATGGAGCGGGCGATGGGAATCGAACCCACGTCAGTAGCTTGGGAAGCTACAGCTCTACCATTGAGCTACGCCCGCAGTGCGCGGTGAAAGTCTATGCGGTTGGGCCAGTGTTGCGCAATGGCGGCCACCGCATCCGCGAGGGGTCAGAGCCCTTTCCTCGCGGAAAGGGATCCGACCCCGGCGGTTGCTGCTTAGAACGTGCCGCTGAAGTTGGCGAACAGGGTGGCGTCCTGCGCGCGCTTCTGGCCGGTCGACGCGCTCAGGCCGAAGTTGCTCTGCAGCCCGAACAGTTCGGTGCGGGCACCCAGCACGACGGTGGCGTAGTTCTTGTCGAACTTCAGGCCCGGCACGCGGTAGCTGCCCAGTTCCGGCAGGGTCTGCAGCCAGGCGCTGGCCTGCTTGGTGTCCTCGAACTCGTGGTCGTAGGTCACCTGCGCGTACGGCTTGAGGGTGCCGCCATCGAAGCGGGCCTGCCAGCCGATGCGGCCGACGGTCGAATCGACGTTCTGGCGGTCGTAGCCCAGTGCAGTGGCCAGCGTGCCGGCCGCGGCGCTTTCGGTGTAACCGTCGATCTTCACCTTCTGCCAGATCACCGAAGCGATCGGGCCGTGGCGGAAGCCGCCTTCAGTGCCGAACTCGTAACCGGCGTTCAGGGCGGCGGTCAGGTTGCTGCCGTCCGGCGAACCACCATGCTCACGGGTGGCCGGGCCCAGCTGGACCTTGCGGTTCACGTCATAGGACAGCCAGGTGTAGCTGACCTGACCGTTCACCCAGATGCGGTCGCCGTACCAGCCAGCGAACAGACCGGCCGAGGTGTCCTTCTGGGTGAAGTCGCCGCGGTTGTTGCCGAAGTCGGCGCTGAGGCGACCGAAACCGGCGAAGCCGCCGAACACCATGCCGTCGCGTGCCCAGTCGATACCGAACAGGCCGGCCGGGGCCAGCCCGTCGTACAGGTCGGCGTGGTCGTAGCGCTGCAGGTCACCCCGCACGCCCCCCCACCAGGACAGGCCGTCAGCCGGACGGCCGCCCAGGTGCATGCTGACCTGGTCGGCGCGCGAGCGGCCGATGGTCTGCGCCGAGTGACTCAGCACCTGCTGCAGGCGCGGCGCTTCCAGCACCGACACGGCGTACTGGCCCAGCAGCTGATGGCCGGCGGTGGTCGGGTGCACGCCATCGGCGAACAGGTAGGTGTTGGCCGCATCCGGGCTGACGTAGCTGGTCGGGTTGCAGGTCAGGATGCTCTGCGTCGAGTTGGCCGGATCGATCTTGCAGGCGGTGCTGGTGACGTTGGTGAAGCCGTACATGCCCGGGTTGGCGGTCACTTCACGCAGGATGCTGAAGGTATCGAGCGGAATGAACTCGATGCCCGCCTGCTTCAGGCCACCGTACAGGGCCTTGTTGTAGCCGGCCGACAGTGCGGTGGCGGCGGCGGCATTGGGGCCGCGGAACTGCGGGGTGATGCCCACATCCGGCAGGTTCGGTACCAGCACGTACTGGGCGCCGGCCTGCTTCAGCGCACCCACCAGCGCGATCTGGTCGGTGACCGCTGCGCCGATGATGCCCTGCACCTGGGCCTGCGACGCGCCACCTGCCGCCGCGCGGGTGGCCGCGAACAGATCATTGGCGCCTCCCCATACGGTGTACAGGGCGTTGCCGTCAGCCTTGCCACCGTTCGCGGCAAGGTAGCGGGTTGCTTGCGACTTCAGCGACGGAATCACGCCCAGGCCACCGGCCTCGTCCACCGACACGCGGGCACCGCCGACTGCATAGTTGTCACCGCTCTGGCCGTTGCCGTTGGCGGCGCCATTGAGGCCATAGTAGTTGGCGACCTGCTGCGACCACACCCAACCCGGGTTGGTGGTGAACTGGCCGGTCACCGGACGCACATCGGCCGGCAGCAGCGGGCGGAAATAGCCGGCATCGGTCAGGCTGTCGCCGAAGAACACGGCCTTGGAATACGGGGATTCGCCTGCCATGGCCGGAACCGCGGCCAGCGCGATCGCGGCCGCCATCAGGGAGCGGATCGGGCGTTTGCTGAGCAGCATGTAAGAAACTCCTGTGGGGATATCGTTGAGGACCCGGCGGACGTACGCCGGCGCACGGTGAATGGTTTCACTGCGCCGCGTTTTGCTCACGCTGCGCCGCCGCATGGATTGTCGCCCGGCAGCGTCGGACAACGCTGTGCCGGGGCTGGCGGCCGAGGCAGTTTGCAAGGGTTCCGATCCGCGCAGGCCGTAGGCGACAATGTGCCGATGAACATCCAGCTCAACGGCGAACCTCGTACCCTGCCCGCCTCGGCGACCCTCCACGATCTGCTGCAGGCCGAGCAGTTGCTGCAACGCCGGGTCGCGGTCGAGGTCAACGGCGAGATCGTCAGCCGCAGCCGCCATGGCGAGCACGTCCTGGCCGAGGGCGACGTGGTGGAGATCGTGCACGCGCTGGGTGGGGGCTGAGGCTGCGCGGGTGTTCAGGGGTCAGATCCCTTTGCCGGTGGCAAAGGGATCTGA
>NZ_JBHHMJ010000094.1:0-269 GCF_042136455.1 Stenotrophomonas sp. 3diitr2024 | reverse complement strand
ATCCGCAGTGCGTCGCAGGACCAGCATGCCGGCATCGCACAGGTGAACCAGACCATCGTGCAGATGGAAGCCAGTACCCAACGCAACGCCAGCCTGGTGGAAGAGGCCGGTGCCTCCACGGCGCAGATGCAGGTCCAGGTTGCGCTTGCGGTCGCGCACGCTCACGTAGATCTGCACCAGCATCAGGATGATGCCCGCGAACACGAACAGCGCGCCGATGAAGGCGGCGATCAGGTACGGCGTCCACGCCGGGTTGTCGTACTGGTTCA
>NZ_JBHHMJ010000089.1:0-16934 GCF_042136455.1 Stenotrophomonas sp. 3diitr2024 | reverse complement strand
GAGCCATGCTCGGCTTCAATGCAGGGCAGCCGAGCATGGCTCGGCTCTACAGATCGCCTGCAATCGTCAGGTCCGCGGCAGGGTCACGCCGGTCTGGCCCTGGTACTTGCCGCCACGATCGCGGTACGACGTCTCGCAGATGTCATCGGCGGCCGCCTGGAAGAACAGCATCTGCGCCACGCCTTCGTTGGCGTAGATGCGCGCCGGCAGCGGCGTGGTGTTGCTGAATTCCAGGGTGACGTGGCCTTCCCATTCCGGCTCCAGCGGCGTCACGTTGACGATGATGCCGCAGCGCGCGTAGGTGCTCTTGCCCAGGCACACCACCAGGGTATCGCGCGGAATGCGGAAGTACTCCACGGTACGCGCCAGCGCGAAGCTGTTCGGCGGGATGATGCACTCATCGCCGACGATATCCACGAAGCTGCCCGGATCGAAGTGCTTGGGATCGACGATCGTCGAGTTGATGTTGGTGAACACCTTGAACTCGCGCGAGCAGCGCACGTCATAGCCATAGCTGGACGTGCCATAGCTGACGATGCGCTGGCCGTTGGCCTGCTTGACCTGCCCGGCCTCGAACGGCTCGATCATGCCGTGCTGCTCGGACATGCGGCGGATCCAACGGTCACTCTTGATGCTCATGCTTTGTCCTGGGGGTACGAGGGGGCGCGAGGATTCTAGCAGGGGGCCGGCCTGCGTCGGCGGCCCCTGCCCCGGCACTTACAGCAGCGAGGACAGGATCGGGATCGAGGCCCGCGGGCGCTTGCCGACTTCCTCGATCAGGCGCTGCGCGGCATGGCGGTAGGCCTGGGCCGGTGCCGAATCCGGCTGGGCCACGGTGATCGGCGTGCCTGCATCGCCCTGCTCGCGGATGCCGATCTGCAGCGGCAGCGACCCCAGCAGCGGCACGCCGTACTGCGCGGCCATGCGCTCGCCGCCACCCTCGCCGAACAGGTGCTCGATGTGCCCGCAGCTGCTGCACGTGTGCACCGCCATGTTCTCGACGATGCCCAGCACCGGCACCTCGACCTTCTCGAACATCTTCAGCGCCTTCTTCGCATCCAGCGTGGCGATGTCCTGCGGCGTGGTGACGATCACTGCACCGGCCAGCGGAATCTTCTGGGTCAGGGTCAGCTGGATGTCACCCGTGCCGGGCGGCAGGTCGATCAGCAGGAAATCCAGGTCGTCCCACAGGGTATCGTTGAACAGCTGGGTCATCGCCGAGGTGGCCATCGGGCCGCGCCAGATCATCGGGGTGTCTTCTTCGATCAGGTAGCCGATCGACATGGTGTCCACGCCGAACGCACGCAGCGGCTCGATGCTCTTGTTGTCCGGGCTTTCCGGGCGGCCGGACAGCCCCAGCATGGCCGGCACGCTGGGGCCGTAGATGTCGGCGTCGAGCACGCCCACCCGCGCACCGAGCTGCTGCAGCGCCACGGCCAGGTTCACCGAGGTGGTGGACTTGCCGACGCCGCCCTTGCCCGAACCGACCGCGATGACATTGCGGATGCGGGCATGCGGCGTAAGTCCCTTCTGGACCTGGCTGGCATGGGGACGGCGGGGAGAACTGTTCACAACGAGCACCGGCGGAGTCAGGGGGATAACCCAACATCATACAAGCTGGACGTAACCTGACTGAAATTCAGGATTGCGACGGATTCGTGCACAGATTGTTAAGTTCATGTTACGTTCGATCAGCACTGTTTTGAGCTGCGGAGCCCGCTGTTCCGGCCCGCGCGATGGCGCATGCGCAGTGCCGTTTTTGTTTTTTGCTCTCCATTGGAACTACATGAAACACGTCAGCAATACCGCACGTCGCAACACGCTCGCCGTCGCCCTGATTTCCGCTCTGATGGCCGCCGCCCCGGCAATGGCCCAGGACAAGGCGACCAACCTGGACAAGATCACCGTCACCGGTTCGCTGATCCCGCAGACCCAGGTCGAAACCCAGACCCCGGTGATGTCCATCACCGCCGAAGACATCCAGACCCGCGGCTTCAGCAGTGTGGCTGAAGTGCTGCAACGGTCATCGCTGACCACCGGCGGCCTGCAGGGTGGCCAGACCTCGGGTGCGTTCACCCAGGGCGCCGAAGCCGCCGGCATGTTCGGCCTGAATCCGGGCTACACCAAGTACCTGATCAACGGCCGCCCGATGCTCTCGTATCCGGCGCTGTACAACGGCAGCGAGTCGTTCAACAACATCAGCGGCATTCCGATCGACATCGTCGAGCGCATCGAAGTCCTGCCGGGCGGCCAGTCGTCGCTGTACGGCTCGGACGCGATCGCCGGCGTGGTCAACATCATCCTGAAGGAACGCATGGACGGCGGCACGATGTCGATCCGTGGCGGCACCTACACCGAAGGTGGTGGCAGCAACATCCGCTTCAGCGCCGCCAAGGGCTTCAACGCGTTCGACGACCGCTTCCACGCGCTGGTCAACGTGCAGATCGAAAACGGCAGCCCGATCTGGGGCTACCAGCGTGACATCACCAAGCAGAACAACCCGGTCGGTTACACCGCGCAGCTGCCGTCGAACGACTTTGCCGTCATCGGCAACGCCGACAACAAGCTGTACATGATGGACCCGACCCGCTGCGGCAACGTGGCAGGCCTGTACGACGGCACCACCACCGTCGGCAAGCGTGCATCGGGCGAATCCTGCGGCTCGGTGTACAGCGCCGGCTACAAGACCCTGAAGAACGGCAAGAACAGCGGCCAGTTCTACTCGTCGATGACCTTCGACGTGAACGACAACTTCCAGCTGTTCGCCGACGTGCTGTACAGCAAGGAAAAGACCGAGTTCACCTCCGGCTCCAGCGCCCTGTGGTGGGGCACCAAGTCGGTGATGGGCGGCTTCTACGACCAGGGCCTGGGCAAGGTCGTGAATCTGCAGCGCGCCTTCGCACCGGAAGAAATCGGCCCGGGCCACTACAACAACATCCTGAACTCCGATGAGAGCCGTTCCTACCAGGTCACCCTGGGCGGCAAGGGCATGGTCGGCGACTGGGACTACAGCGCCAGCTTCACCCGCGGCGAATACCGTCTGGACCAGAACCGCTTCGCGCGCTGGAAGGACAAGGTCGAAGGCTTCTTCGGCGACACCGTGCTGGGCCCGCGCCTGGGCACCACCGCTGATGGCTTCGGCATCTACAACCCGAACTACACCGCGTTCTACTCGCCGATCACCCCGGACCAGTTCGCCAGCTTCACCGGCTATGGCACCCACCGCAGCAAGACCTGGCAGAACCTGGGTCGCGTGCAGGTGACCAACGGTTCGCTGTTCTCCCTGCCGGGCGGCGACGCCGGCCTGGCCGTCGTGCTGGAAGGTGGCAGCGAAGGTTGGGACTACTCGCCCGACCAGGCCTTTGTCAATGGCAACGCCTGGGGCGCCACCGCCGTGGCCGGTGCCGGCCACCGCAGCAACTACGCGGTGACCAGCGAACTGCGCATGCCGGTGTTCGAATCGCTGACCATCAGCGCCTCGGGCCGCTACGACGCGTTCAAGATCGCCGACAAGACCGTGGACAAGGCCACCTACAGCCTGGGCCTGGAATACCGTCCGATCGAAAGCCTGCTGCTGCGCGGCAAGTACGGCACCGCGTTCCGCGCGCCGACCCTGTCCGATGCCTTCCAGGGCATGAGCGGCTCGTTCGCCTCCGGCCAGAACGACTACTACCGCTGCAGCCAGCTGGGTTACGCGCTGCGTGACGACGCCTGCTCGTTCTACAAGACCACCTCGGTGTACAGCGAAAAGTCCGGCAACCCGGACCTGAAGCCGATCACCGCCGACGTGTGGAGCGCAGGCGTGGTGTGGGCCCCGGTCAGCAACTTCTCGCTGTCGGTCGACTACTACAACTGGAAGATCAAGAACGAGGTCAAGACCCTGAGCACCGACCAGCTGCTGCTGGCCGAGTACCAGTGCCACAACGGCCTGCCGAACAACACCTCGGCCAGCTGCCAGAACGTGACCGACTGGGTGACCCGCGACGCCGGTGGCAACCTGACCCGCGTTTACACCCCGAAGCTCAACGTGGCCAGCCAGAACCTGGAAGCGGTGACCGTCGGTGCCAAGTACCAGCAGGACCTGGGCCGCTTCGGTTCGCTGATGTTCTCCGGCAACTACACCAACATGCTCAAGCGTGAAGTGGTGGCCCTGCCGGGTGCGCAGAAGCTGGACCTGCTGAGCGATCCGTACAACATGTGGTACTACGACAACTTCGCCAAGGTACGCGGCGACGTGTCGGTGGGCTGGGCCATCTCCAAGTTCACCACCACCGTGTACGCCAACTACGTCGGCAGCACCCCGAACTACCTGGCCTACACCGGCCGCAGCTACGACTACGTCCACTCCTCCGGCGCCAAGGCCGGCAAGTGGGGCTCGTACACCACGTACAACATGAGCCTGAACTACCAGGCACAGGACGATCTGACCCTGTCGCTGATGGTCAACAACGTGTTCAACAAGCTGCCGGAAGGCCAGCGCTACAACTACCCGGGCAACGAATCGACCCCGTTCAACGACGGCTTCTACAGCGTCTACGGCCGTCAGATCTCGGCCCAGGTCAAGTACGACTTCTGATCCCGTCGTATTCCGGACCGCGTGTCTGGACCAGGCCCCGCTTCGGCGGGGCCTTTTTTTTCCTACGATCAGGCCGAACCGTCCCATTCAGGAAAAAGTCACTTTCGAACGGAATGGTGACAATGCGATACAGATCAACCAGATACGTTGATTTCGACGCGCGTTCTCGCAGTCAGCGCCGCTGACGAATCACACCTCCATGACTGCATCATGAATGCTTGACAGCCTTGGTTAATGTGATGTTAATCTCGAGTCATCGGCACGTGAAGCCGGTACCAGCGCCGGGCGGCGGCACGCTGCCGACACTGGGCAAGGGACACACGGAGACGTCGACAAGGACCAGTCCCGGTGTACGACGCAATCATTCGATTCAAGGGGATTTCAGATGATCAATCGCAAGTCGCTCAGCAAGCATCCGCTGAGCTTCGCCCTCGCCTCTGCCGTGCTGCTCGCCGCAGCCGCCCCGGCGATCGCCCAGGACGCCTCCAGCACGACGCAGACTGAGGAAGCGCCCAAGTCGAAGGCCACCAACCTGGACACGGTGACCGTCACCGGTTCGCGCATCAGCCGCGACGTGTTCAACTCGGTTTCGCCGGTGCAGGTCGTCACCCGTGAAGAAACCACCCTGGCCGGCTTCAACTCGACCACCGCCGCCCTGCAGAGCACGGCGGTCACCGCCGGTGCGGCACAGATCAACAACGCCTACGGCGGCTACGTCACCGACGGCGGCCCGGGCGCCAACACCCTGGGCCTGCGCGGCCTCGGCCCGACCCGCACCCTGATCCTGCTCAACGGCCGCCGCGTATCGCCGGCCGGTACCCGCGGCTCGGTCGGCTCGACCGACCTGAACGTGCTGCCGAACTCGATCGTCGACCGCGTCGAGATCCTGAAGGACGGCGCCTCGTCCATCTACGGCTCCGACGCCGTGGCCGGCGTGATCAACATCATCACCAAGACCAAGGTCGACGGTGTCACCTTCGAAGCGCAGCACAACGCCACCGACGGTGGCGGCGGTGAAGAGCGCCGTTACTCGATCATGTTCGGTTCCACCGGCGAGCGCTCGCACTTCTCCGGTTCGTATGAGTACTACACCCGCAACGAACTGACCCTGGCCGACCGCAGTTGGGCAGGCGGCTGCCCGACCGACATGTACCGTGACATCGAGGCCGGCGACTCCTGGGGCAGCGGTGACTTCATCGATCCGCTGACCGGCAAGCCCAAGTGCTGGTCGCTCGATGCCGGCGGCACCACCCTGAACACCATCGGCACCAACACCCGTACCGGTGTGGCCGCTCCGGGCGGCGTCGGCACCCGCTTCAACCGCTGGCGCCCGAACGCGGCGATCACCACCGGCCTGGTCGGCTACGAAGGCGTGGACCTGAACACCCGCGACACCTTCGACCCGGCCATGCGCAACGAGTCGCTGATCTCGCCGACCAAGACCCACACCCTGTACTTCCAGGGCGGCTTCGACCTCAATGCACTGGGTGATGCCGAGCTGTACTACGAGTTCCTGGGCAACAAGCGCAAGTCGACCCAGACCGGTTACCGCCAGCTGACCCTGGACTACGCCGTGGGCAGCCCGCTGATCCCGGCCAACCTGCGTGACAGCGTAGCCGGCGCCCCGACCGACCAGACCAGCGGCAGGAACCTGGGCGTGCGTGCGTTCATCGGCTTCGGCAACGACACCAACAAGCAGAACGTCGACTTCCTGCGCTTCAATGCCGGCCTGCGTGGCCACCTGAGCTCGGAGTGGAACTATGACTTCAACGTCATGCACGCCCGCAGCGACGCCGACTACACCTTTGAAAGCTTCCTGACCAGCCGCCTGCGCCAGAGCCTGGACGTGGTCTCCAACGGTGCCGGTGGCTATGTCTGCCGCGACGCTTCCAACGGCTGCATCGCCGCGCCGGCGCTGAACACCAACACCATCGGCGGCAAGCTGCCGCAAGACTGGAAGGACTGGGTGTTCGTGCCGGTCACCGGCAACACGCTGTACAAGGAAACCACGGTCAACTTCAACGTCAACGGCCCGCTGTTCGACATGCCCTACGGCTCGGCCGGCGGCGCGTTCGGCGTCGAGTACCGCAAGGCACGGATCGACGACACCCCGTCGCCGTACTCGATCAATGCCGACCTGTACAACCTGACCAACGCCACCCCGACCCGCGGTTCGGACTCGGTGCTCGAGGCCTACGGCGAACTGGAGCTGCCGCTGCTGTCCGGCGTCACCGCTGCCGAGGAACTGACGGTCAACCTGTCCGGCCGCTACACCGACTACAAGTCCTACGGCTCGGATGAGACCTACAAGATCGGCGCGCTGTGGACGCCGGTGAAGTGGCTGTCGTTCCGTGCTTCGTACGGCACCTCCTACCGCGCACCGGCGCTGTTCGAACAGTTCCTGGGCGGCACCACCGGCTTCCTGAGCAGCAGTGCCGACCCCTGCAACGAGTATGGTGATCGCAACCCGAGCTCGCCGCGCTACCAGAACTGCGCATCGCTGGGCCTGGCACCGGACTACCTAGCCACCCAGGGCGTGACCGTGGTCACCCAGGGTGGTGCCGAGGCCGGCCTGGAAGCCGAAACCTCCAAGGCCAAGACCCTGGGCGTGGTGATCCAGCCAGAATTCGGCAGCGGCTTCGGTGACCTGTCCTTCGCCGCCGACTACTTCGACATCGAAGTGAAGAACGGCGTCGACAGCGCGGGCGGCGCGAACATCCTGTCGCGCTGCTATGACAGCGGCAGTGCCGACTTCTCCTCCGGTTCGGGTCTGTGCCGCCTGGTGGCCCGCAACCCGGTCAACAACCAGCTGGTGGTGACCAACGGCTTCATCAACCTGTCCACCGACAAGGTCCGTGGCCTGGACTTCACCACCCGCTATGTCCGCGAAATCGGCCCGGGCACCCTGCGCACCACGCTGCAGTTCACCCACTACCTGGAACAGGCCAGCAAGGTCTTCTCCGACGATCCGCTGGTGGACTACAACGGCATGCTGTCGCGTCCGGAAAACACCGCCTCGCTGGACCTGAGCTACAAGTGGAAGAACTGGCAGGTGCGTTATGGCCTGGACTGGATCGACAAGATGGACAGCTACGCGTACTACGAGGAGCGCAACCCGGGTGACTTCGATCCGGCTACCTCGGCGTACAAGCTGTACACCCCGAACTACTTCCTGCAGGCCATCTCGGTGAAGTATGAAGCGGATAAGTGGTCGGTCACCGGTGGCGTGCGCAACTTCGCCGACCGCAAGCCGCCGACCATCTCCCAGGGTGTCTACAGCACCGTCGGCAACGCGCTGTTGTACAGCGGCTTTGACTACTTCGGTCGCAGCTACTTCCTGAACATCACGCGTTCGTTCTGATCCTGCTCCCTGCAACCGCCGCCCTTCGGGGCGGCGGTTCCATTTCAGGCACTGCCTTTTCCACAGGCAGCTGCCACTGCATTCCGAGGTTGCAATGAAGCGAACCCTGTTGCTGGCGGCCCTGGCCAGTGTTTCCCCGTCCCTGCACGCCAAGCCCGAAGCTCCGACCATTGAGCAGATGGCGGCCTTCCCCGCCATCTCCAGCCTGTCGCTATCGCCGGATGGCCAGCACATCGCCGGCCTGCGCGCCAATGGCGAAGAGCGCGTGATCGTGGTGTGGCGCACCGATGCACTGGACAAGCCGCCAACGGTGATCGGCGCCAACCGCATGAAGTTCCAGAGCGTGTCGTTCATCAAGAACGGGCAGCTGGCGGTGGTGCTGTGGCAGCCCTACGACCTGCGCGCGGACCGGGTGACCAAGACCTTCGTCAGCAAGTTCTTCATCACCGACATCGAAGGCAAGCAATGGAAGGAGCCGATCACGCCTCCACGTGCCAGCAGCCGCAGCGAGGAGCTCGAGCAGGCCCTGGCCAACGCCACGGTACTGGACACCCTGCCCAACGATCCGGACCACATCCTGGTGGTCAACGGCAGTGGCAGCAGCTCCGGTGACGTCTACAAGGTCGACCTGCGCAACTTCACCTCGCAGCGCATCCAGAAGACCGAAGAGCGCGTGGCCGGCTACATCACCGACCTCGACAGCGAGCTGCGCGCACGCCTGCGCCAGGATGTCGACGGCACCGGTGCCTACGTCGCCACCGAGTTCCGGTCGCCCGCCACCGGTACCTGGGAAGAGCACTTTCGCTCCTATGTGAAGAACCGCGACGTCAACCAGGTGATCGGCTTTGCCGACGACCCGAACATCGCCTTCGTGCTCAGCAATGTCGGCCGCGACAAGGCGATCGTGTATGAGTACGACATCAGCGCGCGCAAGCAGAAGGAAGTGCTGTTCGAGCACAAGCTGTTCAACGCCGGTTCGATGCTGATCAACCGCTTCCGCAAGGGTGCGGTGCCGTTCGGCGAGATCATGGGCATCGGCTACGCCGGTCCGCGCGGTGACGACATGCAGTGGACCTCGCCGCGCATGAAGGCGCTGGACCAGGGCCTGCGCCAGGCCCTGGGCATCACCCAGGAACCGCTGGCGATGGTCGATACCGCCAACGGCCAGCGCTTCACCGCCAACTACGATACCGGCGTGAGCCTGCGCATCGTCGACTACACGGCGGACCTTTCCAACGTGCTGGTCGTTACCTCCGGGCCTTCCAATCCGCCCGAATACCACCTGCTGCACAACGGCAAGCTGACCCTGCTGGCGAAGACCTACCCGCAGATCCAGCCTGCCGCGCTGGGCCAGACCCGGCTGGTCTACTACAAGGCACGCGACGGGCTGGACATTCCTGCATTCCTCACCACGCCCAGCACCGAGCTGTGCGGCGCCGGCCCCTGGAAGGCGGTCGTGCATCCGCACGGCGGGCCCTGGGCGCGCGATGGCATGGACTTCGATGGCTCGATGTGGGTCCCGCTGATGGCATCGCGCTGCATGGCGGTGCTGCGCCCGCAGTTCCGTGGCTCGGCCGACTGGGGCCGCAAGCTGTGGATGGCCGGTGACGCCGAGTGGGGCCAGAAGATGCAGGATGACAAGGACGACGGCGCGCAGTGGATGATCGACCAGAAGATCGCCCGCCCCGGCCACATCGCCATGTTCGGCTTCTCCTATGGCGGCTATTCGGCGTTTGCGGCCTCGGTCCGCCCCAACGGACTGTACAAATGCGCCATTGCCGGCGCCGGCGTCTCGGATATCAAGAAGATCTGGTCGCGCTTCTATACCAACCCATTCTTCCGCCAGGCCCAGGCCCCCACGGTGGCCGGCCTGAACCCGGTGGACAAGGCCGGCGAGATGAAGATCCCGTTGATGGTCTACCACGGCGATCGCGACCGCACGGTGCCGATCGAACAGTCGGAGTGGTTCGTGAACAAGGCGAAAGGTTCCGGCCAGCCGGTCGAGTTCCACGCCATCGCCGACTACGCCCACGGGCCGGCCTGGACGCGCCGCATCATGGCCGACCAGTTGCAGCTGATAGACGACTACCTGGGCAAAGGCTGCGGCGGCGGCGGCCTGTAAGCGTTACCGGCCTACAGCAGGGGCGCCCGGCGGGCGCCCTTGCACGTTCTGGCCCTTGCGCAGGGACATGACCTTCGACACCCTTGCAGGTCTGGCCAGCGGCGTATCGTTCGGCCCACGGTCGCACCTGCGGCCACTCCCTGACTCACTCGGCCTGGAGGCCATTCAAGTGACCCGTACTCCCAAGATCGTGCTGCTGACCCTGGCCGTTTCGGCCGCGCTGGTCGGCTGCGGCAAGACTGAAACCCCGGCCAAGGACGCCGCCGCCTCCGCCCCGGCCACCGCCGAAGCCACCACCTATAAGCTGGACGAGAGCAAGCTGCCGGCCTACAACGCCTTCCAGCCGAGCGACCTGGACACTACCAAGGACGCCTGCACCGCCTTTGGCGACTACGTCAACAGCAAGTGGCTGGCCGCCAACGAAATCCCGGGCGACCGCACCAGCTGGGGCGCGTTCACCATCCTCGACGAGCGTTCGGTGGCCGTGCAGCACCAGCTGGCCGAACAGGTCGCGCAGGTCAAGAATCCGAACCACATCGAGAAGATCGTCGGCGACCTGTGGGCCACCGGCATGGACGAAGCCAAGATCAACGCACAGGGCATCGAGCCGCTGAAGGCCGACCTGGCGGCGATCGACGCCCTGCAGGACAAGGCGGCGATCGCCAACTACCTGCGCACCAGCGCCGCCAAGGGTGACAACGTCCTGTTCGGCTTCGGTGCCGAAGCGGACTTCAAGAACTCGGCCATGAACATGGCCTACGCCAGCCAGGGCGGCCTGGGCCTGCCGGATACCACCTATTACACCGATGCCAAGAACGCCGACAAGCTGAAGGCCTACCAGGCGCACGTGGCCAAGGTGCTGGAGCTGTCCGGCGTCGCCGCGGCCGACGCGGCCAAGCAGGCCGAGGACGTGGTCAAGTTCGAAACCCGGCTGGCCAAGGCCTCCAAGTCGCGCGTCGAACTGTCGCGCAACGTCGAGCTGTACTACAACCCGGTCACCCTGGCCGACGCCGACAAGCTGACCCCGAACTTCAGCTGGACCGAGTTCTTCAAGTCGCAGGGCGTTGCCGCGCCGGAGAAGTTCTCGCTGGCCATGCCGGCGTTCCATGAAGAAGTGAGCAAGGCACTGGGTGATACCGACCCGTCGGTGTGGCGCGCCTACCTGCGCTTCCACACCGTGGACAGCGCCTCGCCGTACCTGGCTGACGCCTTCGTGCAGGAGAACTACGAGTTCTACGGCAAGACCCTCAACGGCCAGAAGGAACAGAAGCCGCGCTGGAAGCGCGTGCTGGGCACCATCGAGAACGATGCCGGTGAAGCCTTCGGCCAGCTGTACGTGAAGGTTGCCTTCTCGCCGGAAGCCAAGGCGAAGATGGAAGAGCTGGTGAAGAACCTGGCCGCCGCGCTGAAGGACCGCATCCAGGGCCTGAGCTGGATGAGCGAGGAAACCAAGGCCAAGGCCATCGCCAAGTGGGAGACCTTCACCCCGAAGATCGGTTACCCGGACAAGTGGCGCGACTGGTCGGGCCTGCAGACCCAGCGCGACAGCTTCCTGGGCAACGTGCGCGCGGCCAACGAGTTCAACTACAAGTTCAACCTGTCCAAGATCGGCAAGCCGGTGGACAAGACCGAGTGGGGCATGACCCCGCAGACCGTCAACGCCTACTACAACCCGCTGCAGAACGAGATCGTGTTCCCGGCCGCCATCCTGCAGCCGCCGTTCTTCGATCCGAAGGCCGACGATGCGCTGAACTACGGCGGCATCGGTGCGGTGATCGGCCATGAAATGACCCACGGTTACGACGACCAGGGTGCACGCTTCGGGCCGACCGGCAACATGGAAGACTGGTGGACCCCGGCCGACAAGAAGAACTTCGAAGGCCTGACCGGCAAGCTGGTCAAGCAGTTCGACCAGTACAAGGTCGACGGCCAGGCGGTGAACGGCCACCTGACCCTGGGCGAGAACATCGCCGACCTGGGCGGCCTGGCCACCGCCTACGACGCGCTGCAGAAGGCCACCGCCGGCAAGGAAGATGCGAAGGTCGATGGCTTCACCCGAGACCAGCGCTTCTTCTTCAATTGGGCCACCGTGTGGCGCACCAAGTACACCCCGGAAAACGCCAAGGTCCGCCTGGCCACCGACCCGCACGCCCCGGCGCAGTTCCGTGCCATGGGTGCGCCGTCGAACCTGCCGACCTTCGCCGCCGCGTTCCAGTGCAAGGCCGGTTCGCCGATGGCCCGCAGCGGCGAGCAGCAGGTGGTGATCTGGTAAGTCCTGGCTGACGCTGTTGCAGACCTGCAAAGGCCCGGGAATTCCCGGGCCTTTGTTTTCCGGGTGTCTTTCATCCACGCATGGCGTGGATCTACTGATCCCGGCGCTCCCCGGTAGCTGCCGACCTTGGTCGGCGAATGCACCGCGACGCGTGCATGCCGCGCCCATGCCCGGCTTGCTATAGTGCGCGCGCCCTCAATCCATCACGGATTCGTTCCACATGCCCAACTTCCGTCCGCTTGCCATCGCCCTGGGCATCAGCCTGGCGACTCTGGTCCCGACCCACGATGCGTTTGCCGCCGCCAAGAAGAAGGCCGCACGCGCCCCGGCCGTCAGCGCCCAGTGCAGCGACTTCTACGACGCCACCAATGCAGGCTGGCTGAAGGCCAACCCGGTGCCGCAGACCGGTGCCACTACCGCGCTCGGCCAGCTGGTCGACCGCAGCCGCCAGCAGCAGCGCGACCTGCTCGACGCCGCGATGAAGTCGCCGCAGGGCAATGTGCAGAAGCTGCTGGGTGACTTCTGGGCCAGTGGCCTTGACGAAGCCGCCGTGGAGGCGGACGGTTCCAATCCGATCGCCCCGCTGCTGACCCGCATCAACGCCATCAAGAAGGCCAAGGATGTGCCGGCGTCGATCGCCGCGCTGCATCAGGTGGGCATCCCGGTCGCCTTCAACTTCGGCCCCGACGTCGACCTGAAGGCACTGGACCGCCACATCGGTTACTTCATGCAGGGCGGCATGGGCCTGCCGGATCCTGCGTTCTATACCCGCACCGACGCCGACACCGTGGCGCTGATGGGCCGCTACCGCAACTACGTCAAGCAGATCCTGGCGCTGACCGGCACCCCGGCGGCCAAGCTGGATGCCGAATCGCAGGCGGTGATCGCGCTGGAGACCGAGCTGGCGCGCAACGCGCAGTCGCTGGCCGGCATCAACAACCCGTTCAACAACTACGCGCCGATCTCCACCAAGGAGCTCAACAGCCGCTACCGCAATCTGCAGCTGGACGCTTTCCTGAAGGCACAGGGCGTGGATGACGACCTGGTCTCGCTGGCCGATCCGGGGCTGTTCAAGCAGCTCGATGGCATGGTCACCAAGCTCAAGCCGGACCAGTGGAAGGCCTACCTGCGCTGGCGCGTGGGCGATTCGATGGCGCCGTACCTGTCCAAGGCCTACCGCGACGCCGAGTTCGAATTCCGTGGCCGCGTGCTGCGCGGCGAAACCCTGCCACCGCAGCGCTGGGAAAGCGTGCTCGATGCGATCAACGTGGCCGCCGGCCCGATGGTCGGCCGCGAATATGCCGCGCGCCACCTGTCCGCCGAAGATCGTCGCCAGGCGGCGTGGATCGTCGACAAGCTGCGCGAAGTGCAGATCGAAGCGGTCAAGAACAACAGCTGGATGAGCGCCGAAGCCAAGGCTGAAGCGCAAGCCAAGCTGGCTGCGCTGAAGATCGAGATCGGCACGCCGCTGCGCGACCTGGACTACAGCGTGCAGCCGATGGGGCGCGGCTCGTTTGGTGGCAACATGCTGATTGCTTCGACCTGGCGCCACCGCGAGGAAATGAAGCGCATCGGCAAGGGCAATGCCGACCGTCGCTGGGACGTGCTGCCGCAGCAGCCGTCGCTGGCCTACGACCTGGCGCAGAACCGCCTGATCGTCACCGCCGCGATCCTGCAGGGCCCGGTGTTCAACGCCAAGGCCGACGCCGCCGACAAGTTCGGCAGCTTCGGTGGCCTGGTCGGCCATGAGCTGACCCGTGCGATCGATGCCAAGGGCGCGCTGGTCGATGCCAAGGGTGAGCTGCGCAGCTGGTGGACCCCGGCCGACAAGACCGCCTGGACCCTGCTCGGCAATCGCGTGGCCGCGCAGTACAGCGCCTACGACTTCCCGGGCGTAAAGGGTGCCAAGGTCAACGGCACGCTCACCCAGGAAGAAAACCTGGCCGACATCGCCGGCCTGGAACTGGCATGGGCGGCGTATGCCGCGCAGGAGCCCAAGGCCAAGCAGGCACAGCAGCAGGGCTTCTTCCGCGCCTGGTCGACGCTGTGGGCACAGCAGCTGTCGCCGAACGAGGCCGCACGCCGCCTGACCGCCGACATCCGCGCACCGGGCCTGTGGCGCAGCAACGGCACGCTGGCCAACCTGCCGGCGTTCGGTGCCACCTTCAGTTGCAAGGCCGGGCAGCCGATGCAGCGCAGCGAAGCCGACCAGATCAAGGTCTGGCGCTGAGCCCGCTGCCGCACTGGTAGTGCAAAGGGCGCCTTCGGGCGCCCTTTTTTTGCGGGTGCAGCACGATCCCGGGTTAACACCGGGCGTGCTATCGCTGCGGCTTCGTCCAACGTGGAGCCGGACATGGCACACAAGAACACGATCTGCCTCTGGTACGACAACGGCGCACTCGAGGCCGCCACCTTCTATGCCAGCCTCCTGCCCGACAGCGCGGTGACTGCGGTGCATCACGCACCCGGCGACTACCCCGACGGCAAGGAAGGCAACGTACTGACGGTCGAATTCACGGTCTGCGGCATCCCCTGCGTCGGCCTCAACGGCGGCACCGCGTTCAAGCACAGCGAAGCCTTCTCCTTCCAGATCCAGACCGAGGACCAGGCCGAGACTGACCGCTTGTGGGACGCCATCGTCAGCAACGGCGGACAGGAGAGCCAGTGCGGTTGGTGCAGGGACCGATGGGGCATTTCCTGGCAGATCAGCCCACGCATGTTGATCGAAGCGGTGACCAGCCAGGACAAGGCACTGGCCAAGCGCGCCTTCAATGCGATGATGCCGATGAAGAAGATCGACATCGCCACCATCGAAGCGGCAATCAAAAAAGGGGACGGAGGGGATTAAGTCGTTTCTTCCCCCCTGTGCGCAGATGCGGATTGCGACTTAATTCCCTCCGTCCCCTTTTCTCCGAGGTGCTGATGTCCTGGGATGCGATCATCATCGGTGGCGGCCACAACGGCCTGGTCTGCGCGGCCTATCTCGCACGCGCTGGCAAGAAGGTGCTGGTGCTGGAACGTCGTGGCGTTCTCGGCGGCGCGGCGGTCACCGAGGAATTCCACCCCGGGTTCCGCAACTCGGTGGCGTCCTACACGGTGTCATTGCTGCAGCCGAAGGTGATCGACGACCTGCAGCTGCATGCGCATGGGCTGCGCATCATCAATCGCCCGGCCAACAACTTCCTGCCATTGCCGGACGGCCGCTACCTGCTGTCCGCACCGGGCCGCACCCAGGCCGAGCTCGCGAAGTTTTCCGAGCGGGATGCGCAGCGGCTACCCGAATACGAAGCGCGCCTGGAGATCTTCGCTGATGTGCTGCGCGCCTGGGCCCTGCGCGCGCCCCCGGACTTGGGCGTGGCGGGTGGTTGGCGTGCGCTGCCCGCACTATGGCAGATGGGGAAGCTCGGCCGCGAACTGGCAACGCTGGACGCGCCGCGTCGCCAGGAACTGCTGGACCTGTTCACGCTGTCGGCCGCCGAGTACCTGGACCGCTGGTTCGAAAGCGAGCCGATCAAGGCGCTGTTCGGCTTCGATGGCATCGTCGGCAACTACGCAAGCCCCTATACACCGGGCAGTGCCTACGTACTGCTGCACCACGTGTTCGGCCAGTGCAATGGCATGAAAGGTGCGTGGGGCCATGCGATCGGTGGCATGGGCGCGATCAGCCAGGCCATCGCCACTGCCGCGCGGGAGGCCGGGGCTGAGCTGCGCGTGGATGCCGGTGTGCAACGCCTGCTGATCGAGCAGGGTCGTGTCGTGGGCGTGGCGCTGGCCAACGGCGAAATCCTGCGCGCACGCGCGATGATCGCCAACGTCAATCCAAAGCTGCTGTACGAGCAGATGCTGGCACCGGAGCAGGTACCGGACGCAACGCGCGAACGCATGGCGAACTGGCGCTGCGGTTCGGGCACGTTCCGGATGAATGTCGCGCTGTCGCAGCTGCCGGACTTCCGCGCTCTGCCCGGTCCCGGCGATCACCTCAGCGTCGGGATCATCATGGCCCCCAGCCTGGATTACATGGACCGTGCCTGGCTGGATGCGCGTCGCAATGGCTGGTCACGCGAACCGATCGTGGAAATGCTCATTCCCAGCACGCTGGACGATTCGCTGGCGCCGCCCGGGCAGCATGTGGCCAGCCTGTTCTGCCAGCACGTGGCGCCCGTGCTTCCCGGTGGGCGTCACTGGGATGATCATCGTGAAACGGTGGCCGATCTGATGATCGCCACCGTTGAACGGTATGCGCCGGGTTTCGCTGGCAGCGTACTGGGCCGCCAGGTGCTGTCACCGCTGGATCTGGAGCGCACCTTCGGCTTGATCGGCGGCGACATCTTCCACGGAGCGCTCAGTGCCAACCAGTTGTTCTCGGCACGGCCGATGGTTGGCCAGGCTGGCTATCGTGGTGCCCTGCCCGGCCTGTATCTGTGCGGGTCGGGAACACATCCCGGGGGCGGCGTGACCGGCGCGCCAGGTCACAATGCGGCGCAGGTGGTGTTGCAGGATCTCTGAAGGCGTGCCACCCAAGGTTGGCACCTACCCCGCGTGGGAGAAGGCGTGCCGACCAACGGTCGGCACCTACAGCGTCAAATGATCCTTCGGATCATTT
>NZ_JBHHMJ010000091.1:0-328 GCF_042136455.1 Stenotrophomonas sp. 3diitr2024 | reverse complement strand
GAGCGGCGGACTGCCCGGGATCACGTGCGCTGCGCGCAATCCTGATAGGACTTCTCTTCCACGTACGCCGAACCCAGCGCCAGGTTGATCGCCTTCTTGATGCGCGCGCGCTCGTCGTTGCGCAGGTAGGCCACGGCGAAGCGACGGATCGCCTGCATGTCGTCCGGGTCCTTGGCGCCGACCACCAGCGTGCCTTCCAGGTCAACGCTGGCGCCGGCCATGGCGTGACCGTGTACGAATCGGTGATGAGCCTGACCGGCATGGTCAATGTCGGCAAGGGCGCGGTCACGGTGGGTTTCGCCGATGGGCCACATCGGTTCGAGTGATG
>NZ_JBHHMJ010000063.1:0-12008 GCF_042136455.1 Stenotrophomonas sp. 3diitr2024 | reverse complement strand
GGTCAGCGAGGTCCGTTGAGGCGCCGCTACCTGCGGTAGTGCCGGCCGCTGGCCGGCAACCCCGGCAAACATCGGGGTCAGAGCGATTTTCCGATGGAAAACGGATCCGACCCCGGTCAGTCGTGCAGCTGGCGCTGCTTCTTCCAGAACTGCCAGCGCTGGCCACGGTCCAGCTGGAACTGCAGGCCGTCCTCGAAGTCCAGTACCAGCCGCTGCAGTTCGCCACGCTTGAGCGCGGCCAGCAGCGGCCGGATCGCATCATTGCCGAGCTGCTGCAAAGAGCGCAGCTGGCGCAGGTCGACCAGCGCATCCACCGCCTGCTCGCCATCCACGGCCACACCAGCCGCCAGGGCCAGGCCCTGCAGCAGCGCGTCCCGGCTGCGCACCTGCGCGTGCGGCGTGCTGACCGACACCGGCATCACGCCACCGCCCCAGAACCACAGCGAATTGATCGGCTGTTGTCCCTGTGCGGCACGCTGCTGGTTCCAGGAATGGTTGTGCAGCAGCACCTGCGCCTCGGTCATCAGCGCCCGCCAGCGACGACCGCCCTCGCCTTCGGGCAGATGCGAGAACAGGTCATCGCCGAGGACCTCGTCGGGGCTGTCGAAGTCCGGCAGCTCGCTGTCGATCGGCAGCCGCAGGTACCAGCGCGAGGGATCGGGTGCGTCGAGCACGAAGCCGGCATCGGCGAACAATGGCTGCAGCACCGGCAGCAACGCGAGGCTGTCGGCCAGCGTCGGCCGCAGTGTTTCGCCGTAGGCCATCATCCGCGCGCCGTGCATGTCCGGCACCATGCAGGCCGGATCGGCACGCAGCCAGCTGGCGCCGGCGGCCTCGAACCAGTTCAGCTGGGTGCGCTGCCCCACGTTGGGATCCAGCGTGCGCCGGGCGCCGGTGGCCAGACCGATGATGTCGCCCTGCACCGCGTAGAAGCGGCTCGGCGCCAGCGCCGCAGATACGGTGGACAGCGGAGAATTCGGACCGAACGCAAACAGCGGAAGCGACGCGTCCGGCGATGCAATGTTGCCGTCGACCGACAGGTTGTGCCGCGAGCGGGTCACATTGCCGCCGGAATCCCCCTGCTGGGCCAGGAATGCGGGGTCGAAGGGTCCCGGCAGCCGCGCATCCGCGCCCGAGCGCGCGATCTGGGTCGCGCCACGTTGGGCGAAGATGCTGCCCCCGGCCAGGACGTCCAACCGTCCCGTTGCCGAGGGTGCCAGCAGGATCACATCCTGCGTCCCCGGCGTGGCGCTGATCCGGTCCAGCTTGATGTCGCCCTGCGCAGCAATGGCGCTGAAGCGCGAAGGATAGAGCCAGTAATTCAGCAGATCATCACCGCCACGCACATCAAGCTGGACCTGCTCGCGCCACAGATTGCTGCCGGTCACGTTATCCGGCCCGGCGAGGCCTGGCGCGAGGTCACCACCGGCACTGAACAGATCCACGGCCGTGCTGGCGGTCCACAGGGAGAACCACGTGCTGCCTGCAGCGCGCGCGCCATCATCCTGCAGCACCGCGCTGTAGTTGGCCAGCGGCACCCGGCCTGCATCGGCGATCCCGCCGAGCACCACATCGCCCCGTGCCTGCAGCTGCGCGACCGCATCGCCCAGCACCAGCACCGGTCCGCCCATTGCGCGGGCGGCGTCGGGCGCAAACAGGTCTGCGGCGCGCTGCTGACGCAGCGTCGCGTAGTTTTCCAGGGTGACGCCCATTGCACCGATGCGCCCGGCATCGAGCTGCAGGCTGCCACGCAGATTGCTGAAGGTACCGTTGAGGTCGAGATTCTGTCCCGCCCTGGAGGGATTGAGGCTGGAGATCGTCGCCTGCAGATTCGGATTCAGTGCGCCACCGATGCGCAACCGCAGGTCGCCGCCACCGGTCAGGTGCAGCTGGCCATTGCTGACCCGGCCGGTCGATCCCACCGCCGCGATGATCGCGCCCGAGCGCGGTGCGCTCAGCGAGCCCAGCGCGTCGCCCATCGGATCGCGGACGCCGGCATTGCGCCCGGCCTCAAGCGTCAGGTCGCCGCCACCCAAGGTGCCGAAGCCGGTGAAGCCGACCATCCGCGGAGAGGCGCCAGCGGCAGCGGACACGTTGGTGTAGGTGCCAAAGTTCACCCACCAGCTGGTCGGCACCGGCTCCACGCCGCTGGTGCTGCCGGTTCCCTGCCGCCACAGCCAATTGCCGACTGCGGCACTGGAGTACAGCGCCCAGTCGCGCTCGCTGGTGCCCGACTCCGCGCGCGCGGTCCAGGCGTCGCCGACGATATCGCGCCCGGCTTCGACCCGCAGGTTGCCACCATGATCGGGATACCAGGCCTGGTAGCCTGCGATCGCTGCGTCATAGCTGCCCGGCACCAGGTTCGGCCCCAGCAGTGCGGTGTTCCAGGGAGCCGCTGCACGGGGCGAATTGAAGGCAGCGTCGTGGCCCCCACCCAGCGCGGTGGGAGTGCCGGCGGTGTAGACACCGAAGCCTGACTTCATCACGACGTCACCGGCAGCGAGCAGTTCCATGTCCCCCTTGCCGGTGCGCAGCACGCTCCACGCCGGCGTGCCCGCGCGCTTGCCGTAGGTAGTCACTTCGGTCTGCGTGCCGCCGCCGGCGCAGTAGGTGGGCGCGGTACTGCAGAACTCGTCTTCGGTCATGCCGAACATCGCGGCGAAGTCCTTCGCAGGGGTGCCCACGTAGGACTCGTCACCCCAGTAATCCAGCGAGCCCTGCGCGGCCACCTGGCGGGGTGCCGGGCCGCAGTAGTCGGCCGACATCGCGCAGAACTCATCTTCGGTGAAGCCGAACATGTCAGCCAGCTCTGCGATCGGGCGGCCCGCATAGGACGTGTCGCCGATCCAGTCCAACGATGCCCGCTCGGTCAACGCACGATCACCCACCCAGATGATCTCGGACTTGACCGTGCCGATCGAGCCCTGGTGGGTATCAGCCAGCACCACGCTGCCTTCGCTACCCCAGCGCCGGCTGCGTGGATCGGCCGCCCCGGCATCGGCACCGGCAACCACGGTCAAGTCCCAGGAGGTGGTGCCCTCGGCCAGCATCGGCGCCAGCGCCCAGTTGCGCCCCTGGTTGCCGTTGGCATCGGCCGGCCTCAGATTCACCGGCGCGTCGCCGGGCAGCTCCACCTTGGTCAACGAGGGAATGTACGCGCCCACCTTGAGCGCGACTTCCCGTGCCAGGCGCAGCGCAACCGGCAACACCGCGCCGGCGGGCCACTCCTGTGCCGCCACCTGTACCGCACTGCGCAGGCGGAAGCCGGCTCCCAGCCGCGCACCTGCCGCCAGCACCAGCGGCTCCTGCAGCACGGTGCCCGCGGCCAGCGTCTGCCCGGAGTCGGTGGTCACTGCCGCACCCAGTACAGTACCCGCGGGCAGGCGCAGATTCTGCGAGATCACCATCGGCGCGGGCAGCACGGTACCAACCGGAAGCGTTACCGATTCGACCGGCACGTCGTAGTTCAGGCGGGTGCCGGCCTGGAACTCGGTGCCGGGCTGCAGCTTCACTCCGTCCACCGGCACCACCAGGCCACTGCCGAAGGGGGTGTGCCCCGCGCTGCCATTGCGACCCTCATACAGCTGCCAGCCCCCCTCATCCGGCGTGGGCGGTGGCGGTGCGAAGCCATCGTTGATGCTGCCGTAGACATTGATGTTGCCTTCGGCCCGCAGCACCAGCGAGGCCGATTCGCCGAAGCCACGCCGCGATGGATCGGCGCGGTTGGCGTCGGGCCCGTAGCGGTAGCCGGACAGATCGATGTCGCCGGCAATGGTCAGGTCGCCGTCCGGGTTGGCGTCGCTGCGCCGCGCCACCACCTGCACGCCGGGACGAAGGCGGACATCACCCAGCGCGCGCGTGCGCTGCTGCAGGTCCGGGTTGCCCAGCGCACCATCGACCCACGCCACGCTGTGCGGATCGACCACCTGGTCCAGCCACTGCTGGGTCACCAGCTGCGCGCGGTTGCCGCGCACATCAGCGGTGCTGGCCAGGGGCGCATCGTCGTAACGACGGACACCATTGAGCTGGATGTCGGCCGCGCCATCGATGCGCAGGCCATTGGCCGCGGCAATCGCTGCGTCGTTGCTGCCCACCCGCGGCACATCGATCTTCAGCGAGCCCCGCGCCATGCCGTCGTTCTGTCCAGGGCCGTCGCCGACGGCAACGTCGCTGCCGGCACGCAGGTCCAGGTGCGCCGCGCTGCCCAGACCCACGGCGCCTTCGGCGCTGCCCAGGGTGATGCTGGCCCGGTTCGGACTGTCGATGATCTTGCCATGGCTGTCCACGCGCAGGCCGGTACCGTGCGCGTCCAGCGTACCGTCCACCTGCAACTGGTCGCGGGCGTACAGGCGGATGCTGCCGACCTGCTCGCCGCTGGCATCGATGCGGCCGGCCACGGTCAGGCTGCCCGCGTCGACACTGATGTCGACCCGGCGCGCCTTCACTTCGTCGCCGATCCGAAGATCGCCTTCACCGATCTGGAAGCTGCGGCCGCCAACGACACCGCCGGCGGTCAATCGCTGGTTGAGGCCGGCGAAGTCCTGCAGCTGGCGTGCCCGCACCACAAGTTCACCACCGTCGTAGGGCACCAGCGTGCCGCCGGCATCGTAGCGGCCACTGGCGGCACCCTGCAGAACACCGGCCAGATCGGCTTGGCCGGCCACTGCGGTGACCGTCATGCGCCCGGCGCGGTTGTTGCGGGCAGAAACATCGATGCGGGAGGCAGCATCGGTGCGGATGTCACCCGTGTCGCTGGACAGCAGGACATCACCGCCCCAGCTGAACTTGTCCACGTCGTACAGCGGGACCTTGCGCCCGGCCAGGTCCAGCACCGCCCGGCCGCCAAGCGTGATGCCCTGGCGTGCGCTCGCCGACAGCCGTCCTGACGCCAGCGCGATCGTGCTGTCCAGCGTGATCCGGTTGGCGTCGATGCTCAGCTCACTGCCCAGTGCATCGCCACCCGCCTTGCCGGTGCCCCCCTGCAGGCGGAACTCGCCGCCAGTGCGCACGCGCAGCTGCGCGGCGGGATCGGCGGTCAACAACGAGGTATCGATGCCGAGGCTGCCTCCGCTGTACTGCCAGCCCTTGTCGGCCAGATAGTCGCCGCGCTGCTGGAACACGTCCAGCGTGCCCTGCGCGGAGAACGACAGCTGCTCCGAAGCACTCAGGTTCAGCGCACTGAATCCGAGCACCTGCCGGTTCGCAGGTACTTCAGAGCTGGGACGGCTGAATGGTGCCCGCCCGAGCTGCAGCTGGCGGGTGACGAGGTCCAGCTGCCCGGCGCCGAGCCGGTCCACCATCGGATCGGCCGGCGGCACCGACGCGTCGCTGCCCGGCGCCTGGCTCGCCGCCAATGCGCCGTCCCAGACCAGCGTGTCCACCAGGATGCGCGCACGGTCGGTCGCCGCGCCGTAGCCGCGGATGGCCTGCGCACCCAGCACAAGCGTCTGCAGGCCACTGCGGCCGGTGGCACTGTCGCGCGCGTCCAGGTCGACGCTGCCGAACACGTTGACAGACTCCCGCGCGACCAGGCTCAGCGTGTCCAGCGCCGGCGCGCCGGTGGCATCATTGCCGCGCAGCAGTTGCTGCAGCACGGACTGGTTCATGGTCATGCCACTGGGCAGTGCCCCTGCCGCAGCGGCCTGTGCGATCGCTTCGGCACTGCCGAGGTTCAGCGCCGCCATGCTCAGGCCGAGCTGACGGGTGCCATAGCTGACCGAGTCGCGCATCTGCAGCGTGCCATCGGTCGCTACCGCGATGCTGCCATCGGAAACCAGCCGGGCCTGGCCGTCGCACGCCGCCTGGCACCCCCCGATGTCGATCGCCACCGGACCGGCCTCCACGCCCGTGGTGCCGGTGATCAGGTTCAGGCGCTGGTTGGACACCGCCAGCAGGCCGCCGGAGACCTGGTAAGGCAGCGTCGCGCTGGCACCCGCGTTGGCGGTTGCGAACGGCAGTGTATCGAGGGTCGCACCGGCCTCGACCAGCACGCCGCTGCCACCGGAGGCCGCTGCCACCAGCACTTCCGGTGCGTTCAGGGTGACGCCGGAACGGATCGCCACACTGCGCGCCTGGCCGGTCACCGCCACCTGCGAGGCCTCCTGGCTGAACTGCCCGCCGATGATCATCCGTGCCGGCAGGAAGGCATTGAGCGCGTCGTCGCTGAAGGTGGCGCCGCGATCACGCGCCTGCGATTGCGCGCTACCGTCAACGATCTCCAGTGAACCGACCGCCGGGCTCGCCAACGTGGCTGCCAGCGTGCCGCCGCGCCCCTTGTCGGTGGCGGCGCCGAACCGCGCGGTGCCGGCGAAGCGGATGGCAGGCGTGTCTGCACGACCTGCACCTTCGCCCAGCGCTAGGGTCAACCCGAGCGCATCGATGGTCTGCCAGCCACGCGACTCGCCGCGGCGGTCGGCCACCGACTGCGCGAAGCTGTTGTAAGAGGTTTCGTTGTAGCCCGAGTGCCGGCGTACCACTGCGGCGGGCGTCAGCAGGATGTCGGTGAGCAACGGCGAGATTGCCGCGCCCAGCGCCGTGCGCTGCTGCCCGGACACACGCCAGGTGCCGGTGCCGGTCGCAATCGGTTGCACGATGCCAGAGGTGCCGGTAGCGCCCAGCTCCACCCGGAATGCACCGGGCTGCAGCGCATAGCTTGCCGGCATCAGCGTGTAGGTGCCGGCCGCCAGGCCGGGCACGCCAGCCGGCACGGTGATCTGCTGGCCCACCGCCGGAGCTGCGAATCCTTCTTCGCCGCTGGGGGCGAACGCCTCGGCGCGTCCCGGTACGATCGCGTACACCGGGTTGCCTGACGCACTGAACGCGTAGCGCGGATTGGCGTCGGCCAACGCCGTGCGCAGCACGTCGACAGAGCCGCCGCGCCCGGACACGAAGGCCGCACCGGTCAACTCACCACCGCCGGACATGTCCAGCAGTGCCCCCGACGCCACCTCGATCTCGTTGGCCTTCAGGGTCACCCCCATCGAGGAGATGCCGGCCGGCGTCAGCGAGCTCAGGCTGCGCGTGCCTACCCGCCAGTCGACACCATCGACGGTGCCACCATAGGGCAGCGACAAGCCGGCACCGCTGGTGGAGGTAACGCTGCCTGGCAGCAGTTCCACCCGGCTGCCGATGGTTCCGTTCTGGATCAGGCCGCCCAGCTGCAGCGTGCCCATCGGCGCCTGTACGTTGCCGCCCTGCTGCACCGTGGCGGCCACCAGGCGAAGCGTGCCCAGCGCCGATTCCGGCGCCGGCTGCGTGGCCGCACCTGTGCCGTGGATTCGCAGCACGGCAGCTGGATCGGCCCAGTAATCAGCGGTCTGCACGGTCTGCGCCGAAGCGCCGGCCACCAGCGTGCCGACCGCGCCTGCGGTGGGGTACAGGCGCGCAGCGGTGACGTCCATCGAACCGGCCGTCATCAACGCGCTGGTGTTGCCACTGCTGGCAATGCCGTTGGTCAGGCGCACGTCGCTGCGGCTTTCCAGCGCCACGTGGTCGAACCCGGGCAGCCAGGTGACGTCGCGGATGTCGATCAGCGCGGCCTGCACCGCCAGCGCGTGATCGTCCGGCCCGGCCGAAGCGACCGCCGCAGTGCCCTGCAGGTTCTCGCCCGCCAGCTGGCCCCAGCGCGCCTGCGCCAGGCGGACGTAGGGCGCACTCAGCCGCAACGCCGACGACGGCCCGGCATCCACGGCCATGCCCAGGCTCGAAGTGCCCTGGCCATGGATGCGCAGGCTCTGGGCCAGGCGCAGGTCGACATCGCCAACGGCGCGGATGTCACCGAACACGGACAGGTTGTCGAAGCCGCCCGCCTGCAGCTGCTCGACCGACAACGCGGCGTGGCCATACTCCAATGCGGCCGGCAGTGGCTGCACCGGTGCGCTGTGCTGGCCGAGGGTGATCGCACGTGCCCGCAGTACCTCCTCGCTGGCGCCACGTGCATGGATGCTGCCGCCGAAGGCCAGCCCAAGCGTGCCACCGCGTGCGCCGGCACCACCGGCGGCCGCGTCCATTCCGCCCTCCAGATACAGCGCATTGGCCGAGCGCAGCACGATCTGCCCGCCGTCGCTGTCCACGCGTACACGGCCTTGGCCGTCGATATCCAGCTCGGCCGACGCCCCCCGCGCCTGCAGGCGCGCGCCGCGTTCGACCACTACGAACGCTTCCGGTGGTCGGTTGTCGACGAATGCTGCGGTCTCCCAGTCCAGCGCCCCGCCAATCTCAATGCGTCCACCCGCGCGCACCTGCCCGCGCAGGCGGCCGCTGGCATCGGGCAGCGAGATCGCTTCCGCATCGGCATCCAGCAGCGCGCCTTCGGCGAAACGCCAGGTGCGTTCGGTGCGCTGCCCCGCGTACAGCGCATCCTGCGGACGCACATCGTCGATCACGATGCGGCCGCCCTTCGCACGCAGTGTGCCTTCAACATCGATGTTGCCTGCACCCAGCAGCGAGATCGTCTGCCCTGGATCGACCGCCACCAGTGCATCCTTGCCGACCCGCAGGTCACCGCCCACGCCGTTGCGGTCCGAACGCAGGCTGATGCTCGCACCGGCGCGCTGGCTGACGCGCCCGTTCGACGGATCGGCGCTGTACAGCGGCGCATCCCATGCCGCCAGTGCGGACGCCCGATCGGTTGCCGTCTGCGCGTCCTGGGTCATGCGCAGGCCTGGCAGGGCAGCGACCAGCCGCGCGCCGTCGGCCACCTCCACGCCTTGGTGGCCATTGATGTCGTATTGCGCGAAGCCACTGCCGAACAAGCCGGTGTCCAGTCGTAGCGATGCGCCCGCCGGGTCCGCATCGCCCACTCGAACGCGGCCACCGGTTCCCAGCGAGAAGGCACCACTGCCCTGTCCTCGGCCACTGAACCGGCTCCCCTCACCCAGCTGCACCCGACCACTGCCGTCGGTCGTAACCGTGCTGCTGTTGGCCTGCAGGCTGACGCTGCCCCCTTTGCCGATGCGGGCCTTGCCGCGCAGGTCCAGCGCGGCGCCGGCCTCGACGTCCACCTTTGCCTCGGCGCCCACGACCACGTCATGACTGTTGCTCAGGCTCAGGCGGCCGCCATCCGTCCAGGCACCGCTGGCGTCGAGCGGCATCGGCAGTGATGCGTTGCTCCATTCGCCGGAGAGATCGATCCGCGTGCCACCGGCAATGGCGGTGCGGGCGCGGCCGTCGTGCAGCAGCGCCGTCGGCCGGCCCTGGACATCCAGCAGGTTGCCCGCCGACAGCTGGCCGCCAGCAATGCCGATGTCGCCTGCCAGTTCGACCTCGCTGCCGGTCAGGTTGAGCTGTCCACCTGCCTGAAGCCGAAGGCTGCCGTCGATGCGGATGCGATCGGCGGTCGCCAGGTCGATCCGTCCCCATTGCTGGGCACTCAGCGCTGCGATATCCAACCACACCGTGTCACGCCGCTCCTCGTTGATCGGAGCCAGCAGCGACCACGCCGCCTTCGCCGGAGCCTTGTCATCCAGGCGCACATCCGAGCCGAACACACCACTGCGGCCCTGGCCGTCGTAGCGCCCCAGGTACAGCTGCGCATTGCGCGCCACTGCCGTCTGCGCCTGCGCATAGCCATCCAGCGCGGCCTCCGGCCTGCGGTTCTGCTGCGCGCCCTGGAAGGTGGTCGTCTCAACCTTCCCATCCAGCACTGCGGTCGGTGCGGAGACGATCAGCCGACCTGCATCGCGGCCGACGGTGTATCCGTTATCGACACGCTGCGCCGCGAATACGATCGGATCACGGAAGGTCTCAGTGATGCCCCAGCGCTCCTGCTTTACTTCATGGCCGCTGTACAGGCCATCGAACAGCATCTCCGCCGGCGCCTCATCAAGGCGGTAGACCTGGCCGTCGACGCCGCGCACCCAGCTCTGCCGGATCACGCCGCTCTGCACATCCAGGCTGCCGCCGGCAAGGTTGATGCGTGAGCCACCGTTCGTGATCACTTCCCTGCCACCCAGCAGGACGGTGCCTCCCTGCGCAGCCCATTCGCCGATCGAGTGCCCCTGGTTGTCGAGGTAGCCACCCACCTCCAGCAGGCCGCCTGCAGCGTACCAGCGCTCCCCCTCGTAGCCCCCGGTACCGGCCGGAACGTGGACCAGCCTGCGGCGATCGACCCAGACTTCACTGCTGGTCAGCTTGCCGCTGTCGCGGTTGTCCAGGGCATCGCGCAGTTCGTTGCCCTGCACCTTGACCTGGACATTGTTGCTTTCCATCGACACCTGCACGCCCACTGCGCCGGACACGTCCACGCGCGCGGCGTCGTCTACGTAGCTGCGGGCCGCCGCATCGGCGATGATCTGGCCGCCCGTGGCAACCGTCAGCGAATCCCTGCTGAAATGGATGTTGCCACCCGAGACGATCTCCACCCGCGACTGGTCCCGGCGATCATTGTGCTGGGACAGATTGTCGAAGGTTGCCGAGCGCGCGCCAGCGCGGATCGCGTCCTGCTCTGCCGACTCCTTGATGAGGCTGTCGCGCTGCGTATCCAGCACCGTGGCCTTGCCATCGTCCTCGATCAGCACCGCCGTAGTGGCGGCATCGGCCAGCGTGACGCTGCTGCCGGCATCACTGGCCGAGGCCAGAAGATGCACGGTGCCGCGCTGTGCGAGCGTGGTGCTGGCCACGGCCACACCGGCCTGCTCGACGCTGCGCCCGGCCAGAGTCACGTCACCCTCAAGCGCGCGCAGCAGGCCGGTGTTGCGCACGCTGCCAGCCGTGCTGCCGGCGATGAAGCGCGGCGCGATCTCATTGCCCCGGGTGGTGGAGCTGGTATTGGTGGCCGTACCCACGCCGCGCCGGATCACGAAACTGTCTCCCGCAGCGAGCTGCACCTGGCCCTTGCGCGCCTCGATATGGCCAGCATTCTCCACGCTGTGCCCGGCCAGCAGCACGTAGCCACCGCCGCGCGTCGCACTGGTCGGCTCATGGGTCGCGATGTGGGCACCCTGCTCCACCATCACCTTGCCGAATGCATCGCTGAGCGTGCTGCTGCTGGCGTCGGGGCTGTACAGGCCATTGTCGCGGAACTGCGCATCGCTGATCCGTGCTGCAGCCGCCAGCAGATTGCGTACATTGACCTGGCTGTTGTTGCCGAACACCACGCCGTTGCGGTTGGCGACGAACACCGTGCCATTGGCCTTCAGCTGGCCCAGGATCTGGCTGGGACGCGCCTGCGGATCGTTGACGCGGTTCAGTACTGCCCAGTCAGGGTGCTGCAGGAAGTTCAGCGTTGTGCTGCCGCCGATGTTGAAGGTCTCCCAGTTCAGGATCGCCTTGTCCGCGGTCTGCTCGACCGTGACCTGCACCCGCCCGTCGCTGCCCTGCGACTGGATCGCCTCGCGCGCGTTGAGCCAGCCACGGGTCAGCGGATTCTGGTCGACGCTCAGGCCGTCCTTGCCGAGGCCGTCGGCAACGATGAAGCCAGCTTCGCGGCGCGCCTGCCGCGCCTGTTCCTGCAGGCGCTGCTGCAGGGCAATCGCCTGCGCCGCCGTGCCAAGATTGTCGATCGACTGCTGCAGCTTCTGCCGTGCTGCGTCCTGCTGCTGGGCCGGCAACTGGAACTGGATCGGCACGCCGTTGGGCATCCGGCCACTCTGTGCCGCGCTGCCCTGGGCCGCGCCCCGTTCGGCGAACCAGCCCGGACTGAACGCCTGCTGCGCCTGGCTGGCCGGGGCCACCATGCTCCCCAGTGCGACTGCGATGGCCCACGCCATCGGATGATTGCGGCGCATCGACGCGGCCGGACGAACAACGGACGGGAGCGGGTGCGACATCGGAACCTCATCAACCTGGTGGGCCGCGGCTGCGGCCTGCGCCACGGTGCGGCTGTTGCCACCGGCAATCATCAGCGCGGTGCCCAGCACGGCCTCGTGGCCGTTGCGGCTGCGCACATGCGGACGCGCCCAGCGCGAGCTGGCCTGGATGCCGGCCAGGCCGAGGCTGGCATCGTTCATGCCCAGCGGCTTGAAGATGCGGCGCTCGACCGACTGCTCGTAGAAGCTGCCGGAGGCCGC
>NZ_JBHHMJ010000037.1:0-4288 GCF_042136455.1 Stenotrophomonas sp. 3diitr2024 | reverse complement strand
GGCGGCGCAGCCGCACAGGCGGCCGCTGTTGCAGCGGCCGCCCTCATGCAGGTATCAGCGCTTCTTCTTCGCCTTGCCCTGCTCGGCCGGGCCGATGGTCTGCTCCAGCCAGCGCTCGCTTTCGGCCAGCATGGTCATGATCGATTCGCGTGCCCGGTAGGCATGCGATTCGTTGGGCAGCATCACCAGCCGCGCGGTGCCACCCAGGCCCTTCACCGCGGCGAACATGCGCTCGCTCTGGATCGGGAACGTGCCGGAGTTGTTGTCGTCCACGCCGTGGATGAACAGGATCGGATCCTTGATCCTGTCGGCGTAATTGAACGGCGCCATCTTCTGGTAGACGTCCTGCGCCTGCCAGTAGTTGCGCTCCTCGGCCTGGAAACCGAACGGAGTAAGCGTGCGGTTGTAGGCACCGCTGCGCGCGATGCCGGCCTTGAACAGGCGGGTGTGTGCCAGCAGGTTGGCCGTCATGAACGCACCATAGGAGTGGCCACCGATGGCGATGTGATCGCGATCGGTCACGCCTCGGCGCACCACTTCATCCACCGCCGCCTGCGCATTGGCCACCAGCTGTTCGATGTAGGTGTCGTTCGGCTCCTTGTCACCCTCGCCGATGATCGGCATCGACGGGCTGGCCAGCACTACGTACCCCTTGGCCAGGAACGCCTGCGGGCCCCAGTAGCTGACCGCGTTGAAGCGGTACGGCGAATCGGTCACCTGGCTGGCCGCGGCCGCGCTCTTGAACTCGCCCGGGTAGGCCCACATCAGCAGCGGGCGCGGGCCGTCGCGCTTGGGATCGTAGCCCGGCGGCAGCAGCAGTGTCGCGGTCAGGTCGACGCCATCCTTGCGCTGGTAACGGATCTGCTCCTTCTGCACGCCCTTCAGCTGCGGCAGCGGATGGGCGAAACGGGTCAGCGCGCGCGGTGCGGCACCGGCATCGGCCAGCGACTGCACGTAGAAGTTGGCCGGTTCGTCCGGGCTCTCGCGGCTCAACAGCAGCGAATTGCCCTGGTTGTCCAGCAATGCCACCGGCAGCGAATAGCTCGGCGCCTGCGAATGGAACAGGCGCGTCGCCTTGCCCGTGGCGATGTCGAAGCGGTCCACGAACGGGCGGTCGCCTTCCGGCGAAGCGCCGGCACCGGCCAGGTACAGGCTGCTGCCTTCCGGGCTGGTCTGCAGCAGCGAGCGACCACGTTCATCGCTGGCCAGCAGCGGCCGCCCCGGATCGGCATAACGGTCCTGCGCGTCACGATCCCACAGCAGGCGCGGCTCGGCACCGGCGTTGTCCGGGGCGATCAGCCAGGTCCTGGTCCTGCGGGTCTTCCACCACGACTCGGTCAGCAGGGCCAGGTCGCCACGGCCCCAGTTGATGCCGCTCAGGCGGCTGCCAAGCTGGGCCAGGGTCACCGGCGGCTTGTCGAACGGCGCAGCCTGCATCAGCACCGCATCGCGCACCTTGGCTTCCCGGTTCGGATCACCACCGTCCTGCGCTTCGGCCCAGACCAGGGTGGCATCGGCATCACCGCGCCAGCTGATGTCGCGCACGCCGGTCACTTCGGCATCGTTGCCGGTCGGCAGGCCTTCCACCAGCGGGCGCACCGCCACGGTATGCACCAGCTTGCCGGTGGCACGCTCGATCACTTCAATGCGGCGCGGAAAACTGCTTACCGGCACCACGTAGGAGTACGGACGCTGCACCGGCTGGCGCAGCACGAAGCGGCCGTCAGGCGACACCGAGAAGCCCATGAAGATGCCGGCCGCACCGATCGCGCGGGTACTGCCATCCAGGCCGACTTCCATCGGCTGGGTAGTCGCGTAGTAATCGAACTGGCGGGCGTCGGCTTCGTTCTTCAGCAGGTCCTGGTAGGTACGGATCGACACCACGCCGCCACCCTGGCTGGTCTGCTGCACGGCAGGGCCGGTCGGGACGCCGTCGGCGGCCGGGGCCGGCCCCAGGTTGGCCGGGCGGGTGAACACCACCAGCCCGCGGCTGTCCGGCAGCCACTGGTAGCCGCTGCCGATCACCGTGTTCAAGCCGGCAACCAGGCGGCGGGCGCTGCCACCGGCCACATCCACCAGCCACAGTTCATTGGCGCCGCTGGCGGCGTCGACCTGGTTGAAGGCCAGCCACTTCTGGTCCGGCGACCACATCACACTGGCGATCGACAGCGTGGCCGGCAGGCCACTGATCTGCCGCTCCTTGCCATCGGCCACGTTCATCAGCCACAGCTTCTCACCGAAGCTGAAGCGGCTGTCGGAGAACGTGCGCGGGTTGATGCGCAGGCCGGCCAGCTTCAGTTCCGGCTGCGCCACCACCTGGATCGACGGCAGCGACGGCATCTGCATCATCGCGGCCACGTCGCGGCGCGGCGACAGGAACAGCGACGGCGCGCGCGGGGCGTCGACCACTGCCTGCAGTGCGGCCGATGGCAGTTCGTAGCCATTGACGCCCTGCGCCTGCGCCGGAGCTGGCTGCGAGGCGGCCGCCCAGGCCAGCGGGGCCACCGCCAGCAGCCCCATCGACAGGACCAGACCGGTCCAGCGCCGTGTGCGGCGCGCGTGCATGCTCATCGTTCCACCTGTGTGATGCGTGAAAACTCCGACCTTAACAGGCCGTGCACGTGGCCCCATCTGCCGATGGTTGGGTCATGCCGATGTCACGCTGGGGCCGCGATATAATGGGGGTTCTCCCCTGCCGAGGGGCGCTGCGACCGGATCCCACGAGGCCCGGCCAGGCTCGGTAAGGTGGCTTTGTAACAACGGCGCCCGGCTAGATGCGAGCATCCGCTCGCCCACAACCGGAGCACACGAATGAACGCTGTTGCCAAGACCTTCTCCACCGAAGGTGATTACAAGATCCGCGATATCACGCTGGCCGACTGGGGCCGCAAGGAACTGGACATCGCCGAGCACGAAATGCCGGGCCTGATGTCGATCCGCCGCAAGTACCAGGCCGAGCTGCCGCTGAAGGGCGTGCGCGTGACCGGCTCGCTGCACATGACCATCCAGACCGCAGTGCTGATCGAGACCCTGAAGGACATCGGCGCCGATGTGCGCTGGGCCTCGTGCAACATCTTCTCGACCCAGGACCACGCGGCTGCCGCCATCGCCGCCACCGGCACCCCGGTGTTCGCCTGGAAGGGCGAGACCCTGGAAGAGTACTGGGACTGCACCCTGGACGCGCTGACCTTCACCCTGGCCGACGGCACCCTCACCGGCCCGGAACTGGTGGTCGACGACGGCGGTGACGTGACCCTGCTGATCCACAAGGGCTACGAGCTGGAAAACGGCAGCGACTGGGTCAACACCGCGTCCGCCTCGCACGAAGAACAGGTCATCAAGAACCTGCTCAAACGCGTGGCCAAGGAGCGCCCGGGTTACTGGGGCCGCGTGGTCAAGGACTGGAAGGGCGTCTCCGAAGAGACCACCACCGGCGTGCACCGCCTGTACCAGCTGGCCCAGGCCGGCACCCTGCTGATCCCGGCGATCAACGTCAACGACTCGGTCACCAAGAGCAAGTTCGACAACCTGTACGGCTGCCGCGAGTCGCTGGCCGACGGCCTGAAGCGCGCGATGGACGTGATGCTGGCCGGCAAGGTGGCCGTGGTCTGCGGCTACGGCGACGTCGGCAAGGGCTGCGCGGCCTCGCTGCGTGCCTACGGCGCGCGCGTGATCGTCACCGAGATCGACCCGATCTGCGCCCTGCAGGCGGCGATGGAAGGCTATGAAGTCAACACCATCGAATCGACCCTGGGCCGTGCCGACCTGTACGTCACCACCACCGGCAACCGCGACATCATCCGCATCGAGCACCTGAGCGCGATGAAGGACCAGGCCATCGTCTGCAACATCGGCCACTTCGACAACGAGATCCAGGTCGACGCACTGGTGTCCTACCCGGGCATCAAGCACGTCAACATCAAGCCGCAGGTGGACAAGTACATCTTCCCGAACGGCAACGCGATCTTCCTGCTGGCCGAAGGCCGCCTGGTGAACCTGGGCTGCGCCACCGGCCACCCGAGCTTCGTGATGTCCAACAGCTTCGCCAACCAGACCCTGGCACAGATCGACCTGTGGGCGAACAAGGACAGCTACGAGAAGAAGGTCTACCTGCTGCCGAAGAAGCTGGACGAAGAAGTGGCCCGCCTGCACCTTGAGAAGATCGGCGTGAAGCTGACCACCCTGAGCCAGGAACAGGCCGACTACATCGGCGTGCCGGTGGAAGGCCCGTTCAAGCCGGACCACTACCGCTACTGATGCCTGTGGGGTGCCGGCCAGCGGCCGGCAC
>NZ_JBHHMJ010000008.1:0-342 GCF_042136455.1 Stenotrophomonas sp. 3diitr2024 | reverse complement strand
GGCGGGGCGGGGGGGCTGCGTAGGGGACGCTGCAAGTACGTCCATGTAAGCTCGGTCGCCGCATCCATGCGGCTCATGCCCCTGCGCAGCCCACCCGCCCGGCCACGGGCAGGTTCCTGCGCGGCCAGCCACGAAAGACAGAAGAAAAAAACAAAGGCAAAAGCCGGTCGCTGCGCTCTTCAATGCCTGATTTCTGACATTTCCTGGTTGCCGGCCAGCGGCCGGCACTACCGGGAAGCGTCCACGCATGGCCGCAGATCGCGGGAAACTGTCGGGGGGGGGGGGGGGGGGGGGGGGGGGGGGGGGGGGGGGGGGGGGGGGGGGGGGGGGGGGGGGGGGGGG